>NZ_MBEM01000030.1:0-29849 GCF_001954045.1 Mycobacterium sp. SP-6446
CCCCCGGCCCCCCAGGTCCGCCGGGTCCATTGGCGGCCCGGGCGGGCCTGGTGGTCCTGGCGGGCCTGGGGGACCCGGTGGGCCAGGTGGCCCGGGCCGCTAGGCGAACTTGATCGCAGTTACCCGCGCATCTGGCGCCGGGGCACAATGAGCGCATGACGGCACCGCAACGCCGGGGACTCAACAGCGTGGTCACGCGGCTATGGAGTTTCCTGGCCCCGGCCTACGACCTGCCGATTCTGCAGCAGTGGGTGTACCGCCCGCCGCACGACGAGGTCATCGCGCAGTTACGCGAGCACGGAGCCCGCCGGATCGCTGACATCGCCTGCGGCACAGGCATTCTCAGCGACCGGATCCAGCGCGAACTGCAACCCGATGAGATCTATGGGATCGACATGTCCGACGGCATGCTCGAGAAAGCCCGCGCTAGGTCCGACCGGGTGAAATGGCTGCGCGGTCCGGCCGAACAGCTGCCCTTCGGCGAGGGGGCCCTGGACGCCGTGGTGACGACGTCGGCGTTTCACTTCTTCGACCAGCCGGCGGCGCTGCGGGAATTCCACCGCGTGCTGGCCCCCGGCGGCCTGGTGGCCGTCAGCGCCCTAAGCACTCGGCAACCGCGGCTGCAGGCTTCGGCGGCCAACAGGTGGAAACCTCAGCACAACGCGTCGCCAACCGAGATGCGGTCGTTGTTCGAGAACGCGGGGTTCACCGTCACCGATCAGCACCGTATCCCGAGACCGCTGTGGACGCAGATCGTGTCCGATCTGATCACCGTCGGCACCAAGAGCCCCTAGCACTGCGGGGGATCGGCATCCCAGTCGGTCAATGTCCAGCCGTCGGAGGGATTTCCGGTGATCACCACGCGCCCGACGTTCGGCAGCGGCTTGGCGGTCAGCTGCGGCGGGACATTGCGGACATTCATCAGCATCCAGAACATGATCGCCGCGCTGTGCGAGAAGGCGACGGGGTTCTGCTCGCCGCTGTCATAAATCTGTTGGACGGCAGCGTCGAACCGCGCGTCGAACTCGTTGCCGTCCACCGAGCCCGGGATCCGCGCGCTCCGGTCACCCTGCAGCCATCGCCGGGGTGCGGCGAAGTACGTCTGCGGGATGTCGGCCTCGGGGGTGCCCTCGTACTGGCCCGCCTCAATCTCCCGCAGCCCGGGCAGCACGGTGACGGCTTCGCCCAGCGCCTGCGCCGTCGGTGTGGCCGTCTCCTGCGTGCGGATCAGGGGCGAGGCGTAGATGCCGTCGTAGTGATTGGGGGCCAATTGGGTGGCCGCGAGCGTCGCCTGACACCACCCCTTGGGGGTTATGTCCGGGCCGGGGATTGAAGTGTCGATCAAACCGGACGCGTTGGCCGCCGACTGGGCATGTCGCACTAGCGTCAACGTAATGGTGCGGGGGCCCGTCGCATGCGCCGAGCCGCAGCCCGCGCCCAGCACCGAGACGGCGACGACCGCGACGAAACGCCGCAGGGTTAGCACGATTTCACCGGATTCACGCGAGCAGTCTAAAGCCCGCGGCCCGTTATCGGACACCCGACGGGTACTGCCAACTGTCGACCCGACATCATGGCGGGATGAAGTTGGCATTCGGCCTGCCGCACACGCTGGAGTTGCCGGCGATGACGGCCGACTGGGAGTTCGCGGTCACGGGACCGCAGCAAGCGGCGATGCTCAAGCGCGCAGATGAGCTGGGCTACGACATGGTCACGGTGCCTGAGCATTTCGTCGTCCCGCATTCGCATCTGGAGCTGTCCGGCCCGTTTTATCTGCATTCGACGGTCGCGCAGGCGTTCATCGCGGGGGCGACACAGCGAATCCGCGTCAATTCGAGCGTGACGATCCTGCCGTTGCACCATCCGGTGGTGCTGGCCAAAGCGCTGGCGACCGCGGACTGGATGAGCGGCGGGCGCATCACCGCGACGTTCGGGGTTGGTTGGGACGCAGAGGAATTCGATGCGCTAGGCGTGCCGTTCCGTCAGCGGGGTCGCATCGCCGACGAGTACCTTCAGGCGATGGTCGAACTGTGGACAAGCGAGTCGCCCAGTTTTGCCGGCAAGTATGTGTCTTTCGGCGACATCGCGTTCGCGCCGAAGCCGGTGCAGCGCCCGCATCTGCCGATCTGGATCGCCGGTGACGCGGACGCGGCGCTGAAGCGGGCGGCGCGGTTCGCATCCGGGTGGTGGCCGTTTCTGTCCAAGGTCGAAGACGTTCCGGCCAAGATCGACTTCATCAAATCGCAGCCCACGTACGACGGCAGGCCGTTCGACGTCATGTATCCGCTGGGAATGGGCAGAGTCGGGGAGGGCCACGTCGCTGCGGACGATCCGAATTATCGCCCTGGGATGGGCAAACAAGAGATCATCGACCAGCTTTGCCGATTCGGCGAACTCGGCGTGACGTTCAGCTCGGTCCCTCCGCCGCGGCTGAACGGACCGGAGGAATATCTGGACTACGCGCAGTGGGTGATCGAGGAAATCAAACCGCACGTTGGGCATTGAGCATCGTCAATGCAATTGGTCGGTGATCTTCACCCAGTTGGTCTTGCCATCGTTGTGGTGATCGGTCATGTTCCGGCACTCGCCGTAGAGCTGGATGCGGTTCCAGCCGGGGTTCGGCCCCGCGGACATGACCGCCATGACGCCGTTCCTGTTGATCACCCGTCCGTTCGGGCGCAATCCGGGCGGGGGTCCGTCGGTCCACCCGTGTGCGACCATCGTTGCGGCGATTTGATTGAAGAACGTGTCCGGGTCGACCTCGGCGGGATACCCCTTGCGGTCATCCGTCGGCAGTTTGAAGCTCATCTCGACGACCCCACGGTAGGGCGGCTCCCCCTGGTCGTTGCACGATTGAAACACGAAGCCCCCGTACACGTCTGGGAGGCTCACCTGCTGCGCGATTTGCTTGGCTGCGTCGACAACCTGAGCTTGGGTTTGGTCATCGGATAGCGGGTTGGCCGGATGGTCAATGTCGTGCCGGTCAGGAAACATCAGCGAACACCCTCCCGTGGCGATCGACAGGACGAGGACTAGCGCAGTGAAGATCACGGAACGCCATGGCATTTGGCGGCGATCAGCGGGGGGCGTACGTGGGGTAGGCATGGTTGTCGTTGATCGTATCGCGTGGGCGATCGTGTTCGGGGTCGATATATGCAGGTATACCGGGTATTCGGAACGGCCCGATGTGTGGTTGGCGCCGGCCGTCCGCGAGTAGCCCGTCGGTCGCCAGGTGGTTGGATTGGCCGCTGGCGATGTCGGTCATGCTGCGCAGCGCCTCGCTGCCCATGTCGTAGTAGTGCGAATGGTCGTGCCGGTCCATGTCCGTGGAGCCCGCCACTTCGGCGTGGAAGCGGATCGATCCGTATCCGTCGCCGGCCGGATCGCGGCCCAGCCCGGCGTCGTACGGAACGGGGAGTCCGTGGTCCCTGAGCTTGCCCTTGAGCCATTCTTCGGGCAGGCCGCTGCCCTGGCCGATCCAGCTGACCGGGTCGGTGGAGGCCGAGCCGACGTAGACATGCCCGCCATCGAGGTGGAAGTCTGCGGCGCTATGCGCCAGATCCGTTCCCGGACAACCGATCAGCACGGCGTCGTTGGCGTGCATGTTGCTGTGCGCAAACGCGTCGGCGACGGTGGTCGACCCGTAGGAGTGCCCGATGACCGTGATGTGCTCGGGCGTGAGGCTGTTGTGGGTTACCCACAGGCCGTTGACGTCGGCGGCGAGCAGATCGCCACCGGCCCTTGCCAGCCCGGGTTCACTGACCCGGACATCGGAGAAGCCGTGCGGCGCTTCATAACCCATCCACGCGATCACGGACGTGTAGTGGTGTTCCGGGTCGGCCGCCAGGGACTGGTCGTAGAGGTTGGTCGCATCTTGGTGTCCCGACATCCAGCCCTGCTGCACACTGCTGCCGGTGCCCGGGACGATGATCGCGGTGTTGCGCGCGTAGTCGGGATTGCCGATCGCGATCGCCGCCCTGCCCCAGCCGTTGAACGCCAACGGGTCGTAGGCCCAGAGCATGACGGGTCGTTGGTTGGGGCCTTCCGGCCCTCTGTCGTAGTTCAATCCGTCACGCGTCTTTACAGCGTTGCCATAGCGCGTGACCTCGGTGCCCGAAAGGCCATATAGTCCCGGGTTGGCGAGGACGTCCGTGACGGACACCCCGCGCTGTTTGGCGATGTTCTCGACGAGGTTGATGTCGTCATTCATCACCGCTTGGTTGACGGCGTCGCGGGCGATGGCGTTGATTCCGTTGAGGTTTCCCAGCTGCGGTGGGTGCTCAGCAATCAGCTGATCCCGTTGTTGCTGGCTCAGCGAATCCCACCACTTCTTCACATCTTCGGGCTTGGTATTGGGTGGCGGAATCTGAGGTGCTACACCCAAGCCCTGGATGGCCGGCGGCTCGTATCCGTCGCCGCGCACCGTGGCCAGTGATTTCTGCAGACAGTCCGAGTAACCGTTGCGCAGCGAGACGAGTTGGCCCAGCGTTGATTTGGTGTCGTCGATCGCTTCTTGTTCAAGATGAGTGATCAGCGTGTCGAGCGCGGACTTATCGGCCGCGCTGAGGTGGATGTCTTTCTCCGCTTCGACCGCCTGGCCGATCTCGTTGTCGAGCTGTTGTAGTTGGCCCTCCAGGTTTGAGATCTGCACCGCGCCGGTTCGCTGCGCTTCGGCTAGGGCGGCGGCGATGTTTTCCAGCTCGACGCCGATTTTCGGCAGCTGTACGGACTGGGCGCCCAGCGCTTTGGACACGCGCTGCACTTCGGCGGAGTCGTTGATCGGATTCTCGCCGTTGTCCCGATTCCAGGACGCCTCGAAGCGGCGGCGGGCTTCATCGAAGGCGGCGCT
This sequence comes from Mycobacterium sp. SP-6446, assembly GCF_001954045.1. NCBI lineage: Bacteria > Bacillati > Actinomycetota > Actinomycetes > Mycobacteriales > Mycobacteriaceae > Mycobacterium > Mycobacterium sp. SP-6446. Next base: position 4,850 of record NZ_MBEM01000030.1, read on the forward strand.
GGACTCGGTGGTGGAGCGGCCCGCGGCGTGAAACGCCTCCGCCAGGTCGGAGATTTGAGCCGGGCGGCCGGCCTGCAGGCTGTGGTTGATCGCCCAGGGATCACCACCGGCTTCGGCGACGAGCGCCGCGACGCTTATGTAACGCAGCTGCATCGCACCGCGCGCAGTTTCGCGACGCTGCGCTCATCCATGCCGGCGAAATCCGTGGCAGCATAGTGCGCCTCGCGGCCCAGCGACTCGTTGGATCCCGAGTGCAGCATCTGCCTGCCGACGACCACCGCTTCCCCTTCTCGAGCTCGAGACAACGCTACTACCGCCGCCGTGGCCGTCAATTCACCTCGGCAGCTACGCCGACGCCGACGCCCGCCTCACCGAGTGGCAAGGCGGGCGCCTTTGAGGTGGCTTTTTACAGCGGGATCCAGACCCCGAAGAACCAGAATCCCCACTGGTTGAAGCCGGGGTCCCAGACGGGAGTCTCCTGGTAGCCCCAGTAGTTGATCGGACCGTAGCCCCACTGTCCGCCGGGCGGTGGGAGGGGGCGGTCCCACGCGGGCCGCGGCGGCTCACCCCATCCCCACGGTGCGGGTCCGTCACCCCAAGGGGCTGCATGGAAGTAGCCACGGTGCGGGTCGCCGCGCCACGGGCCGGGTCCGCCCGGCCCGCCCGGCCCACCGGGCCCGCCGGGGCCACCGGGGCCGTTCGGGTGGTAGTCCCCGGGGCCGCCCGGGCCGCCAGGTCCGCCCGGGCCGCCCGGACCGTGGCCACCGGGTCCGCCGGGACCATTCTGGCCGTGGTCGCCGGGGCCGCCCGGGTTCCCGGGCCCACCGGGATTGCCCGGCCCGCCAGGACCGCCGGGCCCACCGGGTCCGGGCGGATCATGCGGAGCGCCTGGAGCCAGCGGCGGCGAGGCCGGAGCCGCATACGCCGTGCCCGCGCCGACACCCAGCACCGCTGCACCGAGAGCGCCGGCGATGGTTCCCCCCGCGATCAGTTGCTTCAAATTCATGGTCCGTCACCCGTCTCTAGTTGCTTGATTCCCCCTACGCCCACCGACGCTAGGAAGCCCTGCTATGCGTGCGCTGTGATCCGGACGTGCAGACTCTTTGCGGGGCGACGCCGGCGCCGGCCGTTTTGGAGCGCACGGGACGGCGTTTCGCCTGGTTGTCGGCGGTTATGTCGGCGCGCGCTCGAGCTCGTCGAATGAGCGAATGTTTGAGGCCCCCCACCCTTCACAGATTCAGATCTCGGTAGATTTTGGTTTTATGTCGAATCGCATGAACGCCGGTGTAGAGCAGTTGGAGTTTCAGGCTGAGGCACGACAACTGCTCGACTTGATGGTCCACTCGGTCTACTCCAACAAAGACTCGTTTCTGCGGGAGTTGATCTCGAACGCATCCGACGCACTCGACAAGCTGCGCCTCGAAGCGTTCCGCAACAAAGACCTCGACGTCGACACCTCCGATCTGCACATCGACATCGAGGTCGACAAGGGCGCCCGCACGTTGACCGTCCGCGACAACGGCATCGGCATGACACGCGCCGAGGTCGTGGACCTGATCGGGACGCTGGCCAAGTCCGGTACCGCCGAGCTGCGCCAGCAGCTGCGCGAGGCCAAGAACGCGGCCGCTTCCGAGGAATTGATCGGGCAGTTCGGTATCGGCTTCTACTCGTCGTTCATGGTGGCCGACAAGGTCGAGCTGCTCACCCGCAAGGCCGGCGAGAGCGAGGCCACCCGGTGGGCGTCGAGCGGCGAGGGCACCTACACCATCGAATCCGTCGAGGATGCCCCGCAGGGAACGTCGGTCACGCTGCACCTCAAGCCCGAAGACAAAGAGGACGAGCTACACGACTACACCGCGGACTGGATGATCAGGAGCCTGGTCAAGAAGTACTCCGACTTCATTGCCTGGCCGATCCGGATGGAAGTCGAGCGGCGGACCCCGCCCGGCGAGGAGGGCGGCGAGGAGGTCGTCACCCTCGAAACCGAGACCCTCAACTCGATGAAGGCGCTGTGGGCCAGGCCCAAGGACGAAGTGTCCGACGAGGAGTACAAGGAGTTCTACAAGCACATCGCGCACGCGTGGGACGACCCGCTCGAGGTCATCGCGATGCGAGCCGAGGGCACCTTCGAATACCAGGCCCTGCTGTTCATCCCGACCCACGCCCCGTTCGACCTCTTCAACCGCGACGCCAGCGTCGGGATACAGCTTTACGTCAAGCGCGTGTTCATCATGGGCGACTGCGATCAGCTCATGCCCGCGTATCTGCGGTTCATCAAGGGCGTCGTCGACGCACAGGACATGTCGCTCAACGTTTCTCGCGAAATCCTGCAGCAGGATCGGCAAATCAACGCGATCCGTCGCCGCCTGACCAAGAAGGTTCTCTCCACGATCAAGGATCTGCAGTCCGAGCGCCCGGAGGACTACCGCACGTTTTGGACTCAGTTCGGCAGGGTCCTCAAAGAGGGCCTGCTGTCGGACTTCGACAATCAGGACACGCTGCTGCGCGTCTCCTCGTTCGCGTCGACGCACAGCGAGGAAGAAGCCACCACCCTGGCCGAGTACGTCGAGCGCATGAAGGAGGGGCAGGAGCAGATCTTCTACGCGACCGGTGAGTCACGTCAGCAGATCTTGAAGTCGCCGCACCTCGAGGCGTTCAAGGCCAAGGGCTACGAGGTGTTGCTGCTCACCGACCCGGTCGACGAGATCTGGGTGGGGACGGTGACCGAGTTCGACGGGAAACCGCTCCAGTCGGTGGCCAAGGGTGAGGTGGATCTGGCCGCCGAAGAGGAGCAAAGCGAGGCCGAGCGCGAGGAGCAGGAGAAAGAGTTCGCCGACCTGCTGGCCTGGCTGAAGGAAACCCTGAGTGAGCATGTGAAGGAAGTCCGGCTGTCAACCCGGCTGACCGAGTCGCCGGCCTGCCTGATCACCGATGCCTTCGGCATTACACCGGCCCTCGCGCGGATGTACCGCGCCTCCGGGCAGGCGGTTCCGGTCGGGAAGCGGATTCTCGAACTCAACCCGAGCCACCCGCTGATCACCGGTTTGCGGCAGGCGCAGCAACAGGCGGACGATGATGCCGCGCGCGCCGAGGTAGCCGAAACTGCCGAACTGCTTTATGGCACAGCGCTTCTCGCCGAAGGCGGTGCCCTCGAGGATCCGGCGAGGTTCGCCGAGCTGCTCGCGGGCCGGCTGGCGCGCACGGTCTAGCTTGGTCGAGATTCCCTTCCCGGCACTTGTCGGCGGGCATTACTTGCGATTGAATGCCGATAAGAAGGGATAACCACACCGTATGGCCAGGTTTCGAGTTGTCGGCCCGCACGGCGAAATCATCGCGACCAGGGATTTCGCCAGCGCTGAGGCTGCGCACGCCTGGTTTACGAACTCCATTGCCCGCACCTCCGAGCTCGGTTGGCGCATGGAGGTCGACGACGAGGGGGAGTGGGCCTCCTTCGATGACACCGGGGGCTTTACCGCCCCGGCCAGCCGCCCGCCGCGGTCGCGCCGATAGATCGCACTATCCGCGGCTGACCTGGATTGCCTTGACCACCAGCAGCAGCGCTCCCAGGACCAGGTAGGCGCGCAAGGCGATCATGCCGAGCCGGGTGCCCGGTGACCAGGTGACCGGCTCCAAGAGGGTCAGCGGTGGCATCCGCCAATGGGTGCGGTCCACGCCGCGCGCCGGGAGCTTGGCGGCCGGTGGCGTGGGTTGCCGACGGGCCATCCAGCGCAGCGCCGGTGCGGCCGCGGCGGCGAGCAGCACCAACGTCAGGGCCAGGTAGCCGGCGATGGCGACGACGTCGATGCCGGGGAACAGGGTAGTGGCCATCAGAATCCCCGACAGCAGTAACAGGGTGCCGACGATCAACCCCGCGACCCAGTTGAGCCAGGGCCGATTCACCCAGGGCCCCAACACTTCCCGGTCGTTGCACAACAGCAGGAGAAACACGCTGGCACTGGGCAACAGCAGACCGGCGAGGGCTTGCACCGCGGTGGTGATCAGCCCGAGCGGGGCGCCGGGAATCAGCACGATGGCCGCGGCCAGCACCACCATCGCGGTGTAGGACAGGTAGAACTGTTTGGCGTCGGCGAAACCGCGGTGCAGCGAATGCTTGAGGCCGAACACGTCGCCGAAGGCGTAACTGGTCGCCAGGGTGACCGCGGCCGCGCCGATGATCGACGCGTCCATCAGCACGATCGCAAAGAACGAGCCGAGCGTCGCGCTGTGCTGGCCGAGCAGGTGGGCGATGTCGCCGGCGTCGGTGAAACGGCCGACGGTGTTGGTGGAGCGTGCTGCCCAGTCGCCGGTCATGAGCAGTGCCGCGGCGCCGACGATCACGACGAAGGCCCCCAACACGGTGTCGGCGCGCTCGTAGCCCATGAATCGGGGCGTGATGCGTTTGTCGACGACGTTGGACTGCTGGAAGAAGAGCTGCCACGGCGCCACGGTGGTGCCGACGATGGCAATGATCAGCAGCACCGCATCCGAGCTCACGCCGCCCGAGATGCTTGGCACCACAAACGACTTCGCCGCATGGGTCCACTGCGGATGCGACATGAGCAGCATCGGGATCTGCAGCAGGGTGACGGCGATGAAGACGAACATCGCTCGCTCCCAACGCCGGAAGCTGCCGCTCGCCATGATCGCAACCAATGCGACCGCCGAGATCGGCACCACAACGTATTTCGAGACGCCGATGTAGTCGGCGGCCAGGGTGATCCCGATAAACTCGGTGACGATCGTCAAGAAGTTGAGCAGGAACAGGTCGCCGACGGAGAACCAGCCCCACCCGCGACCGAAACGTTCGTTGATCAACCGGGCGTGCCCGACGCCGGTGACCGCGCCCAGCCGGACCACCATCTCCTGGTTGACGATCAGCACCGGGATGAGCAGCAACAGCACCCACAGCAGGGAGTAGCCGTAGTTCTGGCCGGCTTGGGCATAGGTGGCCACCCCGCCGGCGTCGTTGTCGCCGACCATCACGATGATCCCCGGGCCGACGATTGCCAGCAGGGTCAGCAGCCTACTCTTCAGGGTGCGGGCATGGTCGGTCTCGCCGACGCTGATGCGCCCGAACGCGCCCTCGATATCACCCAGGTGCTTGCTGTCGAGCACCGCGGTACGCCGCACCTCACGCGGTTCAACGCCGGGACCCGACGCTCCCGCGACTGCGGCGTTATCGTCGCCGGAGCTCACGTAGTTTCCCCTCTCGGCACCGACGCGTTGTCCTCATCGCTGGTGATGTCGCGGATCGGTCGTGGCGCGGGCTCGCGGCGTCGCCAGTCCTCTGGGATGGTGGCCTCCAGCACGTCGTCGACCGTGACCACCCCGAGCATGCGGTCCTGCTCATCGACGACCGGGATGGAGTAGAGGTTGAAGTCGGCCATCAGCAGCGCGATGTCCGTCAGGTCGGCTTCGGATGCGACCCGGATCGGGTCGGAATCCATCAGTGCCCCAACGCTTTCGGCGGCGTCGGCCTGCAGCAGTGCGATCACCGACACCACACCGGCGAGGCGTTTGTCCTCGTCCAGGACATGCATTTTGACGAGCGCTTCGGGCTGGATGGCGCGGGCGTCGGCGATCAATGCGAGCGCGGTGCCGGCGGTTGCGGTAGCGGCGCAGGAGACGAAGTCGACGTTCATCAGCCCGCCGGCGCTGTCGGGGTTGAACCCCATCAGGGTGATCACCTTGGTGCGCTGCGGCGCCGGCATCAGGTCCAGCACGCGCCGGCGCCGCGATTGTCGAAGGTCTGCGATCGCGTCGGCGGCATCGTCGGCGCGCATCCGGCCCAGTAGCGCCGCGACCTCGTCGTCGGGCATGCGATCGAGTAATTGGCTCGCCTTGTCGGGGTCGAGCTCCTCGAAGACGTCGGCTTCCAATTCCGGGTCGCTGCGGACCCGATCGAGGATCTCGCCGCCCTCGGCCTTGTCTGCGTCCTCGAGCAGATCGGCGATCTCGGCGGGTTTGAATCCGCCGAACCGGCCCGACATGCGGCGGACCGCATCGGAGCGCGCGTGCCCGATCAGCGGTTCGAATGCCTTCCAATCGCGGGCCGCGTGGCCGCCGGAGCGCTTGATCAGCCCGAACAATAACGGCGGACGCCGGGTGTCCAGCCGTGCGAGCACCCACCCGGCGCCGGTGTCTTCCAGCTCGACGTCGTAGGCGCGCACCAGCTCCACGGCGGCCACATCGATCAACCGGTGCCCAAGCACGTCGGCGCGCAGCAGCACCTCGCCGTCGCGGCGCTCAAACCCGCGGAGGTCAATCTTGTTCTTGGCCAAGATAACTCGATCGGTAGCGTACTCGTGAATTGATTTGCTTCCGACGAACACTCGCCGGCCGCCCACCCCGGCGACGATCCCGGTCAGCAACGGGTACTCCTCGGCGCCGCGCAGTCGCACGATTACGTCTTCGACCCGGCCGACGGTCTCGCCGGAGCGGGCCAGCACCGGTGCGCGCAGCAGTTGCGAGAGATGGATGACCGGCAGCCCCCCGGCCGGCGTCTCTGATGTGCTCACTTGTCCTCCTCGACGCTGTGCGATGCCCCCGCGAGCGGGCCCGCACTGTGATGGCGCAAGTATCGTCGCTTGACCGGCTCGGCCGCCAGAGTGTACGCCCTGGTCGCGACGGCTTTCCACAGCCAACAGGTAAACGGTGTGAGGCCATTTGGGCGGCGTCCGGCGCCGCTGACACACTGTGGTGTGCCCGCGATTGATTTCACGTCGGTATCACCGATCGTCCCCGTCCGAGACCTTGACCGCGCGCTTGATCGTTACCGCCGGCTCGGATTTGATGCCCGCCCCTACGAAGGACCCGAGCGGTACGGTTTTGCCGATCGTGGATCGGTGTCGATTCACCTCACCGAGTGGGCCGAGCACGATCCCCTCCGCACGGCCGCGAGTGTGTACTTCTACGTCAGCGACGCTGACGCCGTCTACGCGGAATGGAAGGCGCTCGAGCACCTCGAAGGCCGCTTGATCGCTCCGCACGACACACCCTACGGCTTACGGGAATTCGTCTACGTCGATCCCGACGGCACCGCCCATCGTGTCGGCTCGCCGCGCGACTAGAAGGCAATACTGTAATATTCACGGTTCGTGGCTTTACGGGAGAGGGCAGGCATGCGGTGACCGAGACGAGAATCGTGCCCGACGACGTCGGCGCGGCGGCGGCGACACCGTACTTCGTGCGTGACGGAAGCCATTACGTACCAACCCAAATCGCGCGAGGAGGGTGGGGCCCGTCGCTCAGCGGCCACGTCGCCGGTGGCCTCTTGGGCTGGGCCGTCGAACAGGCCGTCGACGACCCCGAACTGCAACCTGCGCGGCTGACCGTCGACCTTCCCGCACCAACCGCACTGGAACCGATCGAGGTTCGGACCCGGGTGAGACACGAGCGACGGCGGCTGCGGCTCGTCGAGGCGGTCCTGATCCAGCACGACGCCCCGGTGGCGCGCGGGAGTGCGCTGTTTCTAAAGCGCGGCCCGCAACCCGACGGGGACGTGTGGTCACAGCCGGTGCAAATGCCGCGGCTGCCGATCGAGGAGGACGGCACCCACCCGTCGCTGTTCATGCGGACATATGGCTGGGGCGCGGGAGTCCAGAATCCCGATCCTGACTGGGTGAACGCGTCCGGGCAGAAATACACGTGGTTGCAGGAAACGCGCCCGTTGATCGACGGCGAGCCGTTCACGGCGTTTACGCGAGCGGCGATGGCCGCCGACGTCACGGCCGCAATCGCCAATTGGGGCACCCAGGCTCTGCAGTTCATTAACGTCGACTACACCCTGACCCTGAGCCGGCTGCCGGAAGGGCCGCACATCGGGCTGGCCGCGCTCACTCACTACAGCAACGAGGGGGTGGCCACGGGGTCGGCCGTTCTCGTCGACCACCAGGGTCCGGTTGGCAGTGCCGTGTCCGTCTCGCTCGCACACTCGGGATTCCGCCCACCGTCCGCCGATCAACTGAATAGATGACGTTCTGGGAGTTGATCGCCGGCGCGGCACAGCGCGACCCGAACCGCCGCGTGCTCGCCGATGAGCATGGCCGAAGCCTTACCGCGCGCGAGCTTTGTGATGCCGCGTGCGCGACGGCCGCGGCGTTCGCCGAACGGGGGATCGGCGCGGGAACGGTCGTGTCCTGGCAGCTGCCCACCACACTCGAAACCATGGTGGTCATGGCGGCACTCACCCGACTTGGCGCGGTGCAAAACCCGATAATTCCGATACTGCGGGAACGCGAAGTCGACTTCATTACCGGACAGCTGGCAACGGAATTCTTTGTAGCGCCTGAGTTTTGGCGCGGATTCGACCACGGCGGGCTTGCCCGGGATTTGTCGGCGGACAAGGGCTTCGAGGTCATCACCGTCGACCTGCAGACTCCGCCGGCCGTCGGCCAGCTGCGGCTGCCCCGCGGCACCGTCGATACCCTCACGGCGCCAACGGGATCCACCGGCGACGCCCGCTGGATCTACTACTCGTCGGGGACCACCGCGGCCCCCAAGGGGATCCGTCACACCGACGCGTCGGTGATCGCCGGCTCGACGGGCGTGGTGGGCATGGTCGGCGCGACGAGCCGCGACGTCGATCCGATTGCCTTCCCGATCGCGCACATTGGCGGCGCCGCGATGCTGGCCGCCGCGCTGCTGACTGGAATGCGGCTGGCGTTGTTCGAGGCATTCGATCCGGCGACGACGCCGTTTTCCATTGCGGCGCATAACCCTACCTTCCTCGGCACGGCGACACCGTTTTTTGTGGCTTTCCTCGAGGCCCAACGCGCTCACGGCGATCGGCCCCTGTTCCCCGCCCTGCGGGGCTGCCTGGCCGGAGGCGCACCCATCACGCCCGAACTGGGACGTCAGGTTCGCGAAACCTTCGGAGTCGGCGGGATCGCCAACGCCTGGGGGCTCACCGAGTTTCCCTGCGCCACCTCACCGTCTTTCACCGCCCCGCCGGAGGTCCTCGACCACACCGTGGGCCCGCCGGTATCGGGGGTCAGCGTCCGCGTGGTCGACAGCCGAGAAGTCGAACTGCCCGCCGGGCGTGAAGGCGAGTTGCGGCTCAAGGGCCCGCAATGCTTCCTGGGCTACGCGGACGCGACGCTAGACGCCGACGCATTCGACGGGGAGGGCTGGTTGCGCACCGGCGATCTCGGGCTGATCGATGCCGACGGCAACGTTCGCGTCACCGGCCGTATCAAGGATGCCATTATCCGCAACGCGGAGAACGTTTCCGCGGCCGAGATCGAAAACGTGCTTGTCACCCATCCGGCGGTCGCCGACGTCGCCGTCATCGGAGTGCCCGACCGTAGCGCCGGCGAGCGGGTCTGCGCGGTGGTGGTACCAACGTCAACCCACGGCGTGTCGCTGGAATCCCTTGTTCAGCACTGCCATTCGCACGGCCTCAGCCGCTACAAGCATCCCGAGCGTCTCGTGGTCGTCGATGCGCTGCCGCGCAACCAATTCGGAAAAGTGATCAAGAAAGAACTGCGCGAGACCTTAGGCTGAACGCGCTAGCCGGCCGATGCGGCGGCCTGCCCATGGGCCAGCGCCACCGTCGCGGCGATCATGACCGCGACCGACACGCCTAGTGCCACCAGGCCGGCATCGTTGGTGCTCATGGTTTCGCCGAGCACCGTGACGCCGAGAACCGATCCGACGATCGGCTCGGCGACGGTCACGGCGGGCAGCGACGCGGTCAGCGGGCCGGCCCGAAACGCCGACTGTTCCCACGCCGTCGCGGCGATCGCCAGCACCGCCCAAATGTATAGCTCGGGCATGCGCAGCAAGGGCATGATCCCGTGGCCAAGCTGGTCGACGACGCCCTTGGTCAACACCGAAAACAGGCCCCAGAGCGAACCCGACATCAGGCCCAACAACAGTGCGCTGGTCCACCCCGAGAAAATCCGGGCACCGATCACGCACAGGATCAGCGCCGGTCCCATGACGAGGGCCACGACACTCCACGTCTTGAATGATCCTCGCGGATTCCCGGCCTGCGGATCGCCGACGACAACCACCACCGTCACCGCGACCGCGAGGAGTACGGCCCAGATCACTTGCCGGCGAGTGACTTTGCGGTGGCTTGTCTTCGTACTGATGACCAACGCGAACAGCAGCGAGGTGACCAGTAACGCCTGCACGAGTACCACCGAACCGAGCGCGAGTGCCGCGGCCTGTAGCCCGAACCCGGCCGCGGCCACGAGGCTGCCGGCCCACCACTGCCGATCGCGGAGCAGCCGGCGAAACAGGGCCCACGTGCCGACGGGCTTGTCCGTGACTTGCTGGGCGGATCGCTGCTCGATCACATCTCCGATGGCCGTCGTCAACGCCGCTGCGACCGCGAGCAGGGCCGCGATGTCCGCCTTTGCCACTCAAACCTCCCGTGCGTTCGGGTGTGTTTACGCCGCCATAATCTCAACTGCCACACCAGTTTCCGCGTCAGGCGGTGGACGGTTGCCCGCCTCTTAGCGACAACTCGGGCGACCAGGCGGGACGCCGCCAACTACCGGTTGTCGCTCGGAGGCGGGCACAACGGACACCACCGCGGCCAGCGACGCATGTGGCGCATGTGACACGCTAGCTGTTGCGCCGGATTTTTAGCACCGTGGTGATCATCGGAATCTGCAGCGGCAGCCGGGCGAGGGCGGCGACTCGCATCGGCCAGGGCTTGCCCCACCACAAGCGGACCATGTTGACGTTGGCCGGGAACACTGCGACGAACAGCAGGGCCGCCGCGAGCGCCGCGGATCGCCGGGTGCGGCGCGGCAACAGCAGCGCACCGATCGATACCTCGGCAGCTCCCGACACGTAGGTGTACAGCCGCGGGTCTCCAGGCAGCTCCGCGGGAACGATCCCGTCGAACGGCTTGGGTGCCAGGAAGTGCAGGGTCCCGATGCCCATCAGCATCGCCGCGACGCGGTATGCCGCGGTCTGGGTCGTGTCGGGTTTTATGAGGGGGGTTGCGGTCATTGCGCGAGCGTAGCGCTATGTGTGACCCGGCCATGGCGTTACGCTTAAGGCGTTTAGTGTAAACTTGGCGCACCGCCCAACCAACAGTTCGAGGTAAACAATGGCCACACCCGTCATCGTCGGAGCAGTCAGGACCGCGATCGGGCGCTCCTTCAAGGGAACGCTCGTCAACACACCGCCCGAGGTTCTGGTCACCACGGTGCTCCCCGAGGTGGTGCGTCGCTCCGGTGTCGACCCATCGGCCATCGACGACATCATCTTCGCCGAATCGCATTACGGCGGAGGGGATCTGGCGCGTTACGCGGCGGCCGCAACCGGCATGGAGGACATCCCCGGCCAGGCGGTGAACCGGCACTGCGCGGGCAGCCTCACCGCCATCGGCAACGCCGCGGCCCAGATCGGCTCCGGGATGGAGCGCGTGCTCATCGCGGGCGGGGTGCAGTCACTGTCGATGACACCGCTGATGAACCAGCGGATTCCCGGTCCCGAGCTGAAGTTCGAGGAGCGCTGGCTGCCGCCGACCCATGTCGAGACGCCCGATGCGCCCACCAAGGACATGTCGATCACGGTGGGCTGGAACACCGCGCAGACGGTGGGCATCACCCGCGAGGAGATGGACGCCTGGGCCGCCCGGTCGCACCAGCGCGCCATCGCGGCCATCGATGCCGGCAAGTTCGTCGACGAGATCATCCCGCTGAAGATCACCCAGCTGGACGGCTCGGTAACCGACTTTTCGGTCGACGAGCATCCGCGCCGCGACACCACCGTCGAGAAGCTCGCCGCGCTCAAGGTGCTGCACCCGGAGATCGAAGGGTTCTCGATCACGGCGGGCAACAGCAGCGGCACCAACGACGCCGCCGCCGCGGTCGCTCTCGTCGACCGCGACTACGCGGAAGCCGAAAAGCTCAACGTGATGGGCACGGTCAAGGCGTGGGCCGCGGTGGGCGTGCCGCCCAAGGACTGCGGTCTGGGTGCGGTCAAGGTGATCGGGAAGGTGTTGCAGCGCGCCGGCCTATCGGTGGGCGACGTAGCGCTGTGGGAGATCAACGAGGCGTTCGCCTCGGTGCCGATCGCGGCGTGCCGCGAGTACGGCATCGACGACGAAAAGGTCAATTTCTCCGGAAGCGGCTGCAGCCTGGGCCATCCCATCGCGGCATCGGGCGCGCGCATGGTCACCACGTTGACCTACGAGCTGGCCCGCCGCGGCGGTGGCATCGGCGTCGCCGCCATGTGCGCCGGCGGCGGCCAGGGCGGGGCGGTCGTCATCGAGGTCTAGCGGCGATCGCAAGAGCGGCCGCGGCTAGTTGCAGAACGTGTAGCCGATGAATTGGGTGTCGCGACCGTTGCCGACGGCGTAGTTCACGTAGTGCACCGCCGGCATTCCGTTGTACTGGGTGGTCATTTTCTGCGCAGTCGGCGGCGGGACATCCTTGGGGAACGCCAGGATCAGGTCGGCGAAAATCCTGAGCCCGACCTGACAGATGGCATCCGGACGCGGCGGCTGCGGATTCCACGCGTGCACGACGACCGGATCGGTGAGTTGATAGCCGGCCGCGCAGTTCGGGTCGCACATCTTGAAAACGGCGGTGCCGGTCCCGTCGGCGCCCTGTGGTCCCCACGAGCTCCACGACATGTCTTGCAGCGCAACGGCTACGCTCGCGCAGCCCAGGACATTGAGCTTCTTTGGACGCTCGGCAGGTTGAACCGCTGGGTTGTAGCAGGCCGGGATGGCGAAGCTGGTCGGCGGCGCGGGTTGGGTGGTCGGCGGCGCCGCGCCGTTCTGGTGCTGGGTCAGCTTGATCCCGACGAAGCCGAGCCCACCAATCAGCGCAACGGCCAGCACGACACCAATCACGGTCATGCGGCCCCGCGGAATCCGCCGCGGCCGGCTCGATGAAGAGACGTTGCCGCTCACGTTCACCAGGTTATGGCAGAAATGCCACCCCCGGGGTGGCGGGCGCCGCATGAATCGCGGCGCGGTAAGTTTGGTCAATCCGACCAACATATCGAGGATGGCGATGATCTCCGGAGTGACCGATGAATGACCACGGGCTGGCCGCGCGGCTGGCCACCGAGGCGGGCCGGCTGCTGCTCGGAGTGCGCGACGAATTCGCCGACTCCGATGCCAGCGAGCGGAAAGCCGCGGGGGACAAGCGATCCCACGACTTTCTCATGGAAGCGCTCGCGAACGAGCGCCCCGACGATGCGGTGCTGTCCGAGGAGGGTGCCGACGATCCGGTGCGGCTGCGCTCGCAGCGGGTGTGGATTGTCGATCCGCTCGACGGCACCCGGGAATTCTCCGAACTGGGGCGCGACGACTGGGCGGTGCACGTCGCGCTCTGGGAGGCCGGCGAGCTTCTCGCCGGTGCGGTAGCGCTGCCGGCGCAGGGCATCACGTTGGCCACACCCGACGTTGCCGCGCCTCCCGCCGCGCCGGACAAGCCGCGCATCGTGGTATCGCGCACCCGGCCGCCCGCGATCGCCTTGGCCGTTCGCGACGCCCTGGACGGCGTCCTGGTGGAAATGGGTTCGGCCGGAGCCAAGGTGGCGTCGATCGTGCAGGGCTTGTCCGACGTCTATGTCCACGCCGGCGGTCAGTTCGAATGGGACTCGGCCGCACCGGTCGCCGTCGCCCGGGCCGCGGGTTTGCACACCTCGCGCATCGACGGCTCGGCGCTGGCCTACAACCAGCCGGACCCGAAGCTGCCGGACCTGTTGGTGTGCCGTCCCGAACTCGCCGCGGCCGTCCTCGCTGTCACCGGCTGATGTTGCCGAACGTCGTTGTGGCAATCGCGCCCACCTCGCGACGACAACTCGACGCGCGGCCTTGATGAGTTCGTTCAGCGTGAGCCGGTGAGGTCGAGGGCGATATCGACAAGCATGTCTTCCTGGCCTCCGACCATGCCGCGCCGACCGGCTTCTTCCAGCAGCGCGCGAGCGTCGACGCCGAAGCGTGTGGCGGCGGCCTCCGCATGGCGCAGAAAACTCGAGTAGACACCCGCGTAGCCGAGGGTCAATGTTTCGCGGTCAACGCGTACCGGCCGGTCCTGTAGGGGCCGGACGAGGTCGTCGGCGGCATCCTGTAGCCGGTGCAGGTCGCATCCGTGATCCCAACCGAGGCGCGAGGCCGCGGCGACGAACACCTCCAGCGGCGCATTGCCGGCGCCGGCGCCCATGCCCGCGAGTGAGGCGTCAACGCGGTAGGCACCGTGCTCGACCGCCACGATGGAGTTAGCCACCCCCAGCGAGAGATTGTGATGGGCGTGGATGCCGATTTCGGTTGTGGGAAGCAGTGTTTGGCGTAGCGCGTCGACGCGGTCGGCGATGTCGCGCATCGTCATGGCTCCGCCGGAGTCGACGACGTAGACGCATCTGGCTCCGTAACCCTCCATGAGCTTTGCTTGTTCGGCCAGCCGAGCGGGGCTGGCGAGGTGGCTCATCATCAGGAAGCCAACGGCGTCCATGCGGAGGTCGCGCGCGGCGTCGATGTAGCGGGCGGAGATGTCGGCCTCGGTGCAGTGGGTGCCGATGCGCACGACGGTGGCGCCCGCCCGATGCGCGTCTTCGAGGTTGCGGACGCTGCCGACGCCGGGCAGCAAGAGTGTTGCGATGCTTGCATTTTGGATGACTTCAGCGACGGCCTCAATCCATTCCAGGTCGGTATGGGCACCAAACCCATATACGCAGCTCGAACCCGCCAGCCCGTCGCCGTGGGCGACTTCGATCGAGTCGACCCCCGCCGCGTCGAGGGCGCGCGCGATCGCGGTCGCCTGATCAATGCTGTATTGGTGACGCACGGCGTGCATGCCGTCGCGCAGCGTGACGTCGCTGATGTAGAGGCGCTGAGTCATGTTGCGACTCCGACGACTTCGAGCATCACGGAGACGCGTGTGCCGGTGAACTTGCCGATCTCGGGGATGTAGAGCGCGTCGTCGCGGTCGAACACCTGGAACTGCACGTCTTGCTTGAGTCGATATCCGGGCACGTAGGCGGCGACCCGGTCGACCATGTCGTGGATTTCCCGCTCGATCCGGTGGTGATCCGGCTCCCCGTCGACGAGGCAGTACACCGTATTGCGCGTAGGCACCGGGGGATCGGCGGGGTTAAGGATGATCACCGCCTTACCACGCTGGGCGCCGCCGACGACTCGAAGTGCGGTGGCGGTGATTTCGATGAATTCGTCGATGTTGCTGCGGATTCCCGGGTCCGCGGATTTCGCCGCGATCGACGAGACGACCTCGGCGTACGAAACGATGCCGGCCTTGCCGACCGCGGCGACAATCGGGATCGCTGCCTGCACGCCGCAGGTGATCATGTTGAGGTTGGGTGCGCGGACGTCGCCCGAGCCGATGATGGCAACGGGCCACCGCTCTCCGAAGGTCACTTGGACTCGCCGATCATGCGCGCGGCGCTGTCGAACAGGGCGGCGGCATGCATTTCGAACAGCGCCGGGAGATCCACGGAGTCACCACCGATCTCCTTGGCGATGAAGAGGCCGTCGGCCCCGGCGATCGCGTAGGTGGCCAACTGATGGATCTGCGCGTCGGTGAGACCGGGTGCGAGGTCGCGGATTGCAGGGGTCAGAGTTTCGACCGCCCGGTCGCGGACGGCGAGGAACATCGCCCGCGCCCGCGGCTCGACGGGCCGCCGTTCCAGGGCAAGCATCAGGCCGAGCCGGAGGAAGTCGGGGGAGTCGAGCAACGCCTTGGCGATCTGCATCGCCACCACGACGAGACGCTCCCGCGCGGTGCCTTCGGCGGGCATCTCCCACGCCGAAAGCCAGTGGGCGAAGCTGCGTTCGATGACCGCGGCGATCAGATCGTCCTTGTCCTTGAAATGCCAGTAGATCGAACTGGCCGGGAGGCCACATTTACCGCTGACCAGCCCGATGCTGGTGCCTTCGTAGCCGCGCTCGCTGGCGATTTCGGTGGCGGCATCCAGGATGCGGGCCCGGGATGCCTCGCCATCGATGCGGCGGCGCCGCTGCGGCTTGTCTGTGCCTGCCACTGGAACTCCTCGCCGATGGGTCTTGACTCTGTAGTGATCACTACAGTACCGTAATGATCGCTACAGAACAAGCCGGACACGAAGGCGAGACGGCAATGAACGAAAATCCGACCTATGACGTCGCGGTAATCGGTTACGGTCCGACGGGCGCCACCGCCGCGAATCTGCTGGGCCGCCTGGGGCTTAGCGTGGTCGTCATCGAGCGCGACCCCGATGTGTACGGGCGGGCGCGGGCCATCTCGACCGACGAGGAGGTCATGCGCATCTGGCAGTCCGTCGGGCTGGCCGACCGCCTGCAGCGGGACATGCTGCCCGATCGGCCGCTGGCCTGGGTCGACGCCCAGGGCGTGCCGTTCATCGAAACCACCATGACGCCGCGCGGGTGCGGACACCCGCCGCAGCAGTTCCTGTATCAGCCCGCGGTCGACCACGTGCTCCGCGAGGGCGTCGACCGGTTTGCCCGCGTCGAGGTGCTGCTGGAACACGAGTGCCTGCGCGCGGTCAACAGCGAATCGGATGTCGAACTGATGCTGGCCGACCTGCGCACCGACACCTTCAAACGCGTGCGGGCGTCATACGTGATCGCCTGCGACGGCGGGGCCTCGCCGACCCGCGGCCAGCTCGGGGTCGGATACGAGGGACGCACCTACGCCGAACGCTGGGTTGTCATCGACACCAAGGTGATTCGCGAGTGGGACGGCCACGACCGGCTGCGCTTCCACTGCAATCCCGCCCGCCCGACCGTGGACTGCCCAACGCCGCTGGGACACCACCGCTGGGAGTACCCCGCGCGGGCCGGCGAAGACGAAACGAAGCTCGTCACCGACGAGGCCGTGTGGGAAGTCCTCAACGACCAGGGCATCACCGACGAGCACGTCAAGATCCTGCGCGCGGTGATCTACAGCCACCACGTGCGCGTCGCCGACCGCTGGCGCGTCGGGCGCATTTTCCTGGCCGGCGACGCGGCGCATGCGATGCCGCCGTGGATCGGGCAGGGCATGTCGGCCGGCGTGCGCGACGCGGCCAACCTGTGCTGGAAGCTCGCGGCCGTGCTGCACGGGCAGGCGCCCGATTCGCTGCTCGACAGCTACCAGGCCGAGCGCAAGCCGCACGTCGCCGAGGTCACCCGCCGGGCGGTACGCAACGGGCGGATCATCACCGAGCGCCGGAAGTCGTTGGCGTGGTTGCGAAATCACCTGCTGCGAGTCGTGACACGAGTACCCGGGGCGCTCAAGGCCGGGCAGAGCCTGATCTGGATTCCACCCGCGCACTACCCCGCCGGATTTGTGGCACCGGATGCGCACCCCGCGGCCGGTTGGCAGCTGCCGCAGCCCTGGGTCACCGACTCCAGCGGAAACAGGTCGCGGCTTGACGACGTCCTCGGCGGCGGTTGGGCCGTCGTGCACGTCGGCGCGACGCCGCCCGGCTCCGATCGCTGGGAGCGGCTGGGCGCGGTCTCGCTGTCTGTCACCAGTGGCGCGCCGGCGGCCGGCGCAATCCGCGACGACGACGGCAGCCTGACGGGCTGGCTGCGCAGCAAGAAGGCGGCCGCGGTCGTGGTGCGCCCTGACGGGTTCGTCTTCGCCGCCGCGGCCGCCGGCGCTCCGCTGCCGGCCCCGCCGCCGGGGCTAACAGACCTAACCCCGCCCCTGGCGGCCGCCCCGATCGGAGTCCCCGCATGATCACCACCGAACCGACCGAGCGCACCGTCACCGTCGCGGGCAAGCCCATCTTCGTCACCGAAACCGGGACCGGCCCACCCGTCGTCATGCTGCACGGCGGCGGCCCCGGCGCGTCGGGCGTGTCGAACTACTCACGCAATATCGACGCTCTCGCAACGCATTTCCGCGTCATCGTGCCCGACATGCCCGGCTACGGCAGGTCGGCTAAGGGCGTCGACCAAAATGACCCGTTCGGCTACCTCGCCGACATGATCCGCGGCCTGATCGACGAACTCGGCATCGGCACCGCGCACCTCATCGGCAACTCCTACGGCGGATCGGCGGCGCTGCGGCTCGCCCTGGACACCCCAGACCGCGTCGGCAAGCTGGTATTGATGGGCCCGGGCGGCATCGGCACGACAAGGGGCCTTCCCACGGCCGGGCTGAAGAGCCTGCTGTCCTACTACGGCGGCGACGGCCCGAGCCGCGACAAGCTCGCCACGTTCATCCGCACCTACCTGGTGTACGACGGCGCCGCCGTGCCCGAGGACCTGATCGACCTGCGCTACCGCGCGTCGATCGACCCCGAGGTGGTGGCGAACCCGCCCCTGCGCCGCCCGTCTGGGCTGCGCACCCTGTGGCAGATGGACCTCACCCGCGACAGTCGGCTCAAGGCCCTGCCGACACCGACGCTGGTCCTGTGGGGCCGCGACGACAAGGTCAACAAGCCCTCGGGCGGGCCGCTGCTGCTCAACCTGCTGCCCAACGCCGAGCTGGTGATGACCTCGCACACCGGACATTGGATGCAATGGGAACGCGCAGAGATGTTCAATCGGCTGGCCATCGAATTCCTGGAGCGTGCGCGATGACGCCGTCAGTGTTCGGGAGGGTGCACCTCGGTTACGTGGTGATCGAGACCGAAAAGTTCGGCGACTGGCGGCGATTCGGCCGCGACGCCATCGGCATGCACCTCGACGAGGCGGGGAACGACGCGATCCGGTTTCGCCTCGACGACAACGAGTGCCGGTTCCTGCTGCAACACGGCGCGGCCGAGGACGTCAGCGCTCTCGGCTGGCAGGTGGACGACCACGACGCCTTCGACACCGTCCTCGCCCGCGTCAAGCGTCACGGCGTGCCAGTGACCGAGGGCACCGACGACGAGGCCGCGCTGCGCGGGGTGGAGCGGCTGGTCCGATTCCCCGGACCCAACGGCCTGACCCAGGAGGTCTTCACCCGCGCCCGCGCCGGCACGGCATCTCTGCGCATGGCCGCGGGCGGCGGGTTCGTCACGGGCGCAGCGGGTCTGGGCCACGTGGCGGTCACCACGACGAAGCCCCATCAGCTGCGTGGCTACTACGACGTGGTGTTGGACGCGCGGCTGTCCGACTACATCGACGAGACGATCAGCGGCCTGAAGTTCAAGATCCGCTTCCTGCGGGTCAACGAGCGCCACCACACCGTGGCGATCGCGGCGGTCAACCGCCTGCGGCTCAACCCGATCCGCACCCGGGTCCAGCACGTCAACGTCCAGGTCGCGCAGCTCGACGACATGACCGCCGCATACCAACGCGTCAAGCAGCTCGGTTTCCGGATGGCGCTCGGCGTCGGCCAGCACACCAACGACAAGGAACTGTCCTTCTACGCCGTCACGCCCTCGGGGTTCGAATGGGAACTGGGCTGGAATCCGATCGTCGTCGACGAGGCCACGTGGGAGCCGACGACCTACCGAGGCATCAGCATCTGGGGCCACACTCCAGAGGGACAGACGATCATCGACAAGCTCGGCCAGTTCAGGACCGGCGCCGCGTCGCTGCTACACGACGAGGACGTGGTGCCCGCGCTGGCGGGCGCGGGCATTCCGGACCCTTGAGCCGATAGGGAGCAGACATGTTGCACATCGATACCCACCACCACGCCATCCCGTCGTTCTATCGAGACCTGTTGCGCGAAGCGGGGATTGACCAAGCGGGTGGACGGGCCGTCCCGGAGTGGAGCCCTGAGGGGTCGCTGCAGACCATGTCCGAACTCGGCATCGGCACGGCGATCCTGTCGGTGTCCGCGCCGGCCACCACGTTCCTGCCGAACCCGGCCGACGCCGCCGCGTTGGCTCGGGATCTCAACGACCACCTGGCCACCGTCGTCGGAGCCCAACCCGACCGGTTCGGCTTCTTCGCCACCCTCCCGATGCCGCACGTCGGGGAATCCGTCGCCGAGGCCGTGAGATCCCTCGACGAGCTGCACGCCGACGGCGTCATCCTGCTGGCCAACGCGGCGGGCACCTACCTGGGCCAGGACGGACAGGACGAGCTGTTCGCCGCGCTGGATGCTCGGTCGGCGGTGGTGTTCATCCATCCCGCCGAACTGCCCGGCCCCGCCGTCGAGGGCATCCTGCCATTCGCGGCCGACTTCCTGCTCGACACCACGCGGGCGGCGTATCTGCTTGTGCGCAACGAGATTCGGCGCAGGTATCCCAACATCAAGTTCATCCTCAGCCATGCCGGCGGATTCGTGCCCTACGCCTCGCACCGAATGGCGATCGGCATCATGAGCGACACGGGACGCAGCCTGACGGACACCCTGGACGACTTCGCAAGCTTCTACTTCGACACCGCGTTGTCCTCGACCGCCGCCGCGCTGCCGAGCCTGCTCGCCTTCGCCAAGCCCGGGCACATCACCTTCGGCTCTGACTTTCCCTTCGCGCCCGTCGCGGCCGCCAAGCTGTTCGCCGCCGGCCTGGAGACCTACCCCGGGCTCGACGTGGCCGCCCGCGCGGCGATCGAGCGCACCAATGCGTTGGCGTTGTTCCCGCGCCTCGGGACGGTGCCGCCGCCACAAGCCGGCTCAACACTTGATCAGGCGCGTCACGCGCTCAGCAGGGCGGTTATGCGCGGCGTCGTGCGCCTGATCAACACCCGCTAACCAGTTATCGCACCGCCTGCTGCCAGGCGACGATGCGGTCGGCCAGCTCGGGGCCGCTGTCTTCCTGAATGAAATGGCTGGCGTTGATGCGGGCATGCGGCTGGCCGGCCGCGCCCGGGATGTGCTTGATCAGGGCACGGTCGGCGGCGCCGAGGATCGGGTCGCGATACCCAAAGATGGTCAGGCAAGGTTTATCCCATTGGCCCAGGGCTTTCCATGCGGCGCGGTTGGCCGGAATCGCGGGATCGTCGGGGGAGGTCGGCACCAACTGCGGGAATGCGCGGGCCCCGGCCTGATAGCTCTTGTCGGGGAAGGGCGCGTCGTAGCCCGCCCGCACCTTCGTCGGAAGCCTGCGGACGGTGCCGACGGACACCAGGCGGCCGGCGGGCAGCACGGGGGAGTAGCGCGCGAAGGCCCGCCACGCATAGAAAGCGGGCGGGGTACGTTGCTGGGCCGTCGGGAGAAAACCGTTGGCGATTACCAGCCGCGATATCCGATCACTCTGCTCGGCGGCGATGCGCAAACCGATGAGCGATCCCCAGTCTTGGACGAACAGCGTGACGTCCTTGAGGTTGAGCCGCTCGATCCACGACGTCACCCACTCCACGTGCCGCAGATAGGTGTAATCCTCGATCCTGCTGGGCTTGTCGGAGCGGCCGAAGCCGATCAGGTCGGGCGCGAGCACGCGGTTTCCGGCATCGGCCAGCGGCGGAATCATCGTCCGGTACAGGTAGCTCCACGTGGGCTCGCCATGCAGCAGTACGATCGGCGGGCCATCCGCCGGACCCTCGTCGAGAAAGTGCATTCGCAGCGGCTGAGTATCGCTTGCCGCCACGTTGAGATAGTTCGCTACGAACGGATAGCCCTCCAGGTTTTCGAATCGGGAGTCCGGGGTTCGCAGCACATCCACATTCAGCTCCTCCGGTGAGCGGGCACCTCTGCAAGCCTCTCTCTCCGAACGCCTCTTCGTCCAGTACGAGATTTCATTGAGGCTGTCAGTGGGGGCCACTACACTCCCAAATTCATGGCCATCCGGCACGCGGTTCTGCTGATCGCCGACATCAGCGGATACACCGACTACATGAATTGGAACCGGACGCACCTGGCGCACGCGCAGCAGACGGTAGCCGGGCTGCTGGAGGCGGTTATCGATGCTGGTAAAGGGCTAAAGCTGGCGAAACTGGAGGGCGACGCCGCGTTCTTCTGGGAGCCCGACGGCAACGCCAAAGTGCTGGTGTGTGACCGGTTGTCACGGATGCGCCGGTCGTTCCTCGCGAAGCGGGAGCGCTTCAAAGCCGACATCGCCTGCGAGTGTGCGAGCTGCGTACAGCTGGACAAGCTGTCGCTCAAATTCGTCGTCCACCAGGGCGAGGTGGCCGAGCAGCGGGTCAAACGCCACACCGAGCTCGCCGGCGTCGATGTCATCCTCGTCCACCGAATGCTGAAAAACTCGGTGCCCGTGGCCGAATACGTGCTGATGACCGACCCCGTGGCGGAGTGCCTCGACGAATCGACCCGCGGCCTGTGCAAGCCGCTGATCCACGACTTCGCCGGTATCGGGAACACGTCGACGCACTACATCGACCTCGCCACGTCCGAGGTGGTGCCGTCCGTGCCGGAGCGCGGCTTCTTCGGCCGGCTGGGAAAGACGACAAAGTTCGAATTGAGTACGCTTCCGTTCCTACTGCGACTCAAGAAGCCCGCCGAGGGCTTCCGGAACCTGGGCCGCGGCGCCGAGGAAATCCCCGCCTAACTGAAAATCGCTGTTTCAGAAGAACTTCGGCGCTCATCGCTGCGCAAGGGCGCGGCCCATCCGCGATACGGCCTCGGTGAGAATCGCTTGCGAGGTAGCGAAGTTCAGCCGCACGTGTCCGGCTCCGCCGGTACCGAAGACGTGGCCGGAACTGAGCGCGACGCGGGCGTGATCGAGGAACCAGCGGGCGGGCCCGGATAGATCGGCTACCACAGCGAGTCCCTCGGTTTCCTCTTCGTCGAACCCGAGCGCGCGGCAATCGAGCCAAGCGAGGTAGGTGCCTTGCGGCCGTAGACATTTCACTTCACGCAGGTGCTCGGCGGCCAGATCGCCCAGCAAGGCCCGGTTCGCGTCCAGGCCCGCCAACAGCGCGTCGAGCCACTCGCCACCGGTCCTGAACGCTTCGGCGTGCGCGATGATGCCGAGGTGGCTGGGCCCATGCCCGACCTCCTCCGGCATGCGGCGCAGGTCCGCGGCCGACTCCGGACCGGCAATGGCCAGGGCCGCCTTCAGCCCGGATAAGTTCCACGCCTTCGAAGCGGACGTCAGGGCGAACCCATTCTCGGCACCGGGAACGGTGAGATACGGGACGAAGCGTGCACCGGGGAGGATGACCGGTGCGTGAATCTCGTCCGACACCACCCGGACTTCGAACCGGCGGGCCAGTTCGGCAACCCGGCGCAGTTCGTCGAACGTGTGCACCGCCCCCGTCGGGTTGTGCGGATTGCACAACAGGTATGCGGCCTTCCCTCCCGAAGCGCACGCACGCGCGAACGCTTCTTCCAAGGCGGCCAAATCAATTCGGCCACCGGCGTCCAGAGGAGATTCGATCACGCGGCGGCCATCGTGCGAGACGAAAGCGTAGAACGGTGCGTACACCGGTGAGTTGACGACGACGGCGTCGCCGCGGTCGGTGACCAGGCGCAGCGTCTCGACGACGCCGAGCATGACGTCCGGAACGGTTGCGGTGCGGCCGACCGCCAGGTCGTGCCATTGCCAACGCCGCGAAGCGAATTCGGCGACCGACTCGGCGAACGCGTGGCCGGCGGGATAGCCGGTATCGCCAATGTCGATGGCTGCGCGGAGGGCGTCGGCGATAGTCGGCGCGAGCTGGACGTCCATCTCCGCGACCCACAGCGGCAGCACGTCGGCCGGGTGCGCGCGCCACTTCATGCTGGTCCGGAGCCGCAGTTGCTCCAGCGTGAGTTCCTCGAGCGGGTTAACCGTCACTCGGGCAGATTAAGTGGCAAACGCGTGCTTTGGAATCGTCAGCGGCAAGTCCACCGAACTCAGCAGGCCGGGTTCGGCGGCAACGACATACGGCACCGCGTTGACGACTCGCATTGCGGTGGCGACCATCGCGCCCGCTCCCGAGGTCATGCCGCCGATGCCGGCCTTGTGCGGATCCTTGAGTGTCGCCGCCATGCTGCAGTCGATGTCGGGGTCGCCGGTGATCATGACGCGGTAGGACAGATCGCCGATCCCGGTCGGCCAGTCGGGGGCGACGTCGTGCGCGAGCCGAGTGATGTGCTCGATGACGATGGCTTCGCGGCCGTCGACCACCCCGATCGCCTTCATTCGCAGGGCGCCGCATGTCCCGGCCTCGACGGTGCCCATCGCTACCTCAAGTGTCCGGTTCGTGACCGCGCGATCGAAACTCTCTCGGATTTCCTGGATTTCGACTCCAAGCGCGTCGGCGATCAACCGGAGTTGCCCCTGCCATTCGCCGGCGATGGCACCGGGATAGCCGATCCAGGGCTGGTAGTCGAGCGGACGTCCGAAGCCCAGAGCGTCGCTCATGATGTCGGGAACCCCGTAGTCGTCGTACAGGCCGATCTCAAACGAGTGGATTTTCTCGATGGACGACGACTGGGTGGACAGCACTAAGGGGAGATAGTCGGCGGCGAAGCCGGGCTCGATCCCGGACGCATACAACGACACCTGGCCCTGCTTGGCCGCGGCGAGCAGTTGGTCGCGCCACTCGGTGGGCTGGTAGGCCTGCGGATTGACCAACAGGGTCGTGCTGGTCGTGACGACGTTGATTCCGGCTTCGAGCAGCCGAACATAGTCCGGGATGGCCAGCGCGTCGCGCTCGGGGCCGCTGGCCGCGTAGATGACGCAATCGGGTTTGAGGGCGATCAGCGCGTCGGCATCGTTGGTAGCCGCGATACCCAGCGGCTCGATGCCGGCCAATTCCCCGGCGTCCTTGCCGACTTTGTCGGGCGAATGCACCCATACCCCAACGAGTTCCAGGTCTGGCCGGCGGCGGATCGCATCGATGGCGATCGACCCGACTCCCCCCGTCGACCACACGACGGTACGCATAGGGTTCACCTCCCTACTCATGAGCGCCCGCGGCGCACGTAGTCGGCGGCCGGCCCAGCCCAACTCGGAGCACGCAGGTCGAACCTCAGCGTGAGCATCAACAGCACCATAACCTAAGATTTGTTCATTAGGATAGTGCCTACTCTCTTAACAGGAGGAACAGGATGACGACCCAGCGGGTAGTGGTCTGGGCGACGGGCGGCATCGGGTCGATCGCGATCCGCACCATCCACCGACGCCCCGATCTGGATCTGGTCGGCGTGTGGGTGCACTCCGCGGAGAAGGTCGGCAGGGACGCCGGCGAACTCGCCAACGGCGAGCCGATCGGCCTCGCCGCCACCAGCGATGCCGACGCGCTGATCGCCCT
>NZ_MBEM01000031.1:0-18093 GCF_001954045.1 Mycobacterium sp. SP-6446
GAGTCCTGGCTGACCGACAAGGCCGCCGAGATCGGGATCACCGACACCAGTGGCTTCGCGATCGTCGGGATCGGCGGCATCGGCCGCCACGAGCTGCTGCCGTATTCCGATCTGGACCTAATGCTGTTGCACGACAACAAGTCTGCCGACGTGCTGCAGCGGGTCGCCGACAAGCTGTGGTATCCGTTGTGGGACGCCAACGTGCGGCTCGACCACAGCGTGCGTACGGTCTCCGGCGCGCTCGGCGTCGCCAATGCCGACATGATCGCGGCCCTTGGCATGTTGGATGCCCGCCACATCGCCGGCGATCCCGAGCTGTCCGACGAATTGATCTCGGGCGCAAGAAAGCAGTGGCGCAGTGCGATTCGTTCCCGGATGGACGAGCTCGTCGACATAACGCAGGCCCGCTGGCAGCGCTGCGGCCGGATATCGCAACGTGCCGAGCCGGACCTGAAATCGGGCCGCGGCGGCCTGCGCGACGTGCAATTGCTCGACGCGCTGGGGGTCGCCCAGCTGATCGACCGCCACGGTATGGGCCGCCCGGAAACACCGGGGGGTTCGCTGGACGACGCCTACCTGACGCTGCTCGATGTGCGCACCGAGCTGCACCGGGTGTCGGGCCGCGGACGCGATCAGCTGCTGGCCCAGTTCGCGGACGAGATCAGCGCCGCCTTGCACATCGGGGACCGGTTTGACCTGTCGCGCAAGCTTTCCAGCGCCGGTCGCACCATCGGCTACCACGCCGAAACCGGCATGCGTACCGCGGAAAACGCGCTGCCGCGCCGCGGTGTGTCGGCTTTGGTGCGGCGCCCGAAACGGCGACCACTCGACGAGGGCGTCGTCGAGTACGCCGGCGAAATCGTGCTCGCCCGCGATGCGCAACCCGAAACCGACCCCGGCCTGGTGCTCCGGGTGGCGGCCGCATCGGCCGACACCGGATTGCCCATCGGTGCCGCCACATTGAACCGCCTGGCGACCGGGGCGCCCGAGCTGCCCACGCCCTGGCCGCGCGAGGCGCTGGACGACCTGCTGGTTGTGCTCTCCGCCGGGCCCACGACGGTGGCGACGATCGAAGCGCTCGACCGCACCGGGATATGGGAGCGATTGTTGCCGGAATGGGCGGCGATTCGCGACCTTCCGCCCCGCGACGTCGCGCACAAGTGGACGGTCGATCGTCACGTCGTCGAGACCGCCGTTCACGCGGCGCCGCTGTCCACCCGCGTGGCACGCCCCGATCTGCTCGCGCTCGGCGCGCTGCTGCACGACATCGGAAAGGGCCGGGGCGTCGATCACAGTGTGCTCGGCGCCGAGATGACACGGGAGATCGGCACCAGGCTCGGGCTCGCGCCGCCCGACGTCGAATTGCTCTCGAAGCTGGCCCGCCACCACCTGCTGCTGCCGATCGTGGCCACCCGCAGCGACCTGAACGACCCCGCCACGATCGAAGGCGTATCCGAGGCGCTCGGCGGGGATCCGCAACTGCTCGACGTGCTGCATGCGCTGACTGAGGCGGACTCCAAGGCCACCGGCCCCGGGGTGTGGAGCGAATGGAAGGCCCTGCTGGTCGATGATCTGGTGAGTCGCTGCCGGATGGTGATGGCCGGTGAGCCCCTTCCGCGGGCCGAACCGACTGCGCCGCATTATCTTTCGCTGGCCGCCGACCGCGGGGTACACGTGGAAATCACCCCCGCCGACGGCTCGCGCGCCTATCACGTCGTCATGGTCGCCGCGGACCAGCGGGGACTGGTGTCCAAGGCGGCCGCCGTGCTGGCGCTGAATTCGCTGGGTGTCCATTCGGCGACGGTGAACAGCCACGAAGGCGTCGCGGTCACCGAATTCGTAGTGTCGCCGCACTTCGGCTCCCCGCCCGCGGCGGAATTGCTGCGCCAGCAGTTCGTGGGCGCCCTCGCCGGCGACATCGATGTCCTGGCGATGGTGGAGAAACGTCACGCCGAGGCCACGGCGTCGGCGCGGGCGGGTGAGGTACAGGCGGGAGCGCCCCTGACGCGTTCCACCGCCCCACCGCACATCCTGTGGCTCGACACCGCCGCCGACGGGCAGCTGGCCGTCGAGGTGCGCGCGATGGATCGGCCCGGCCTGCTGGCCCTGCTGACCCGTGCGCTGGAAAGGGCTGGGGCGGATATCGTTTGGGCGAAGGTCAATACGTTCGGGTCGACGGCGGCCGACGTGTTCTCGGTGGTGCTGCCGCCCGGGCCCGAGCCGGGCGGTGACGACACCGCGCGTGCCGAGGTGCAAAAACATCTGCTTGCCGTGCTGGGTGCCGCCGACGAGGTCGCGGTCATCTAGGCCGCAATCACGAGTGCTCCGAATTCAGTTGCCGCACAGCGGCGATGCGCGCCTTGAGCTGCTCGCGAGTTGCGGCGGCGATCGGCGGCCCCCCGCAGCGGCGCCGCAGTTCGTTGTGGATCCACCCGTGCGGTTTCCCGGTGCGGTGATGTGCTATCGACACCAAAGTGTTGAGTTCGCTGCGCAGTTCGCGCAGTTGCCCGTGCACGGTCACCGAGGCCATCGGCGCGCCTTGATTGGCGGCCGCCCGCCGCTGCAGCTGCTCGTCCTGGCGGCGGTGCAGCAGGGCGCGCATCTGCTCGGCGTCGAGTAAGCCGGGGATGCCGAGATAATCGGCTTCCTCGTCGCTTCCGGCGGGGGTGGCGGTGCCGAACGAGGAGCCGTCGAAGATGACCTGGTCGAGTTCCGCGTCGGCGCCCAACGACGTGAAACCCTGGTCGGTTTCCGTCTTTTCGGTTTGTGCCCGCACCGCGGGATCCCCGTCGAGCGGGTCGCCATTGTCGCGGTGTGGCTGGCCGAGCACGTGGTTGCGCTGCGCCTCCAACTCGCTCGCCAGCTGGAGCAGGTTGGGCACCGACGGCACGAAGATGCTCGCGGATTCGCCGGGACGCCGAGACCGCACGAACCGGCCGACGGCCTGCGCGAAGAACAGCGGTGTCGAGGCGCTCGTCGCGTAGATCCCGACCGAAAGCCGGGGCACGTCAACGCCTTCGGAGACCATGCGCACCGCGACGAGCCAGCGGCCGGTGCCTTCGGCGAATTGCGTGATGCGGGCCGAGGATCCCGGATCGTCGGACAACACCACCGTCGGCGCCTCGGAGGTCAGCTTCTTCAGCAGGGCGGCGTACGCGCGCGCCGCGGCCTGATCGGAGGCGATGATCATGCCGCCGGCGTCGGGCACATGGGTGCGCAGCCCGCGCAGCCGCTGGTCGGCGGCGGCGATCACCGCGGGCATCCACTCGCCGGCGGGGTCCAGCGCCGTGCGCCACGCCCGGGCGGTCTGCTCGGCGGACAGCGGCTCGCCGAGGCGTGCCGCGTGCTCCTCGCCGGCGCTGTCGCGCCAGCGCGCCTGCCCAGAGTAGGCGAGGAACACCACCGGCCGGACCACACCGTCGGCGAGCGCTTCGGCGTAGCCGTAGGTGTGGTCGGCCTGCGACCGCAGCGTCCCGTCAGCGCCCGGCTCGTACGTGACGAACGGGATGGGGCTGTCGTCGCTGCGAAAAGGTGTGCCCGTCAAGGCAAGTCGGCGGGTGGCGTCGCCGAAGGCTTCGCGAATGGCGTCACCCCAGGTCTTGGCATCACCGCCGTGATGGATCTCGTCGAAGATGACCAGCGTTTTGCGTTGCTCGGTGCGCACCCGGTGCAGCGTTGGATGCGCGGCGACCTGGGCGTAGGTGACCATCACGCCGTGATACTCCGGCGAGGTCCGCGGGTTGGTGTTGGAGAATCGCGGGTCCAGGGCAAGACCGTGCCGCCCCGCGGCCTGCGCCCACTGGACCTTCAGGTGCTCGGTGGGGACCACCACGGTGATCTGCTCGACGGCGCGATGGGCGAGCAGGTCGGCCGCCACCCGCAGCGCGAACGTCGTCTTGCCGGAACCGGGGGTGGCCACGGCGAGAAAGTCACGCGGCTGGGCGGCCAGATACTTCACCAACGCCCGGCGCTGCCAGCCCCGCAACGCCTGGGCGCCGACCGGCTGCACCGACAAACTTCCCCCCGTAGCTGGTCACGCCCTGACAAGTCTTGCGCCCGGCCCGCGACGCGGCGGCGGGTGTGAAATGTAGCATGCCAACGCTTTTCGGTGCTGAAGCGACGCGAGCTAGACGGCGTGGCCCGCCAGGTCACGGGTTCGCAGCCACTCGTCGATTCGTGCGGCGACGTCGGGCCAGCCCGGTTCGAGCATCATGTTGTGTCCCATGTCGAAGAACTCCGGCTCGGTCCGGTAGGCGCGCGCCGTCGCACGCACCGCGCGCACGCTGACGAAGCCGTCGTGCAGGCCGCCGAGGACCAGGATCGGGGTGGTCACCCGCGCGGTATCCACCCGGCGCAACATCGGATCGGTCATCGCCGCGCGGATGCTCTCGGGCCCGGCGCGTTTCCAGCAGGATTCGACGACGGCGTCGGGCGTGTCGGCGCAGAAGAGGTATTCGCGGGCGAGCGCCTGGGTGCGCAGGAACTTGACCAACGTCGGGTCGTGGAACGAGTGCACGGTCATCCACGGCCGGCGACGCCAGACGCGCAGGGCCGCCCCGAGCACACCCTGCGGCGGCAGGGAGCCCACCAGCACGGCGGCCGGTGCGTTTCGGTCCTCGAGATAGCGCTGGATCGTGTAGCCGCCCAGGGAATGGCCGATCAGCACCGGCGCGCCACCCAGGTCGTCGGCGACAGAACGGACGTCGTCGATGTAGTCCGCGATGGAAACGTGCTGCAGCGGCTTGGCCGTGGGGCTGGTGCCGTGCCCGCGCAGGCTCATCGCGACCGCGCGGTAGCCGGCGTCGGCGAAGAAGTCCAGGAAGCCGTCGTCCCAGCACCAGGCGCCGTGCCAGCC
Organism: Mycobacterium sp. SP-6446; assembly: GCF_001954045.1. Classification (NCBI taxonomy): domain Bacteria; kingdom Bacillati; phylum Actinomycetota; class Actinomycetes; order Mycobacteriales; family Mycobacteriaceae; genus Mycobacterium; species Mycobacterium sp. SP-6446. The sequence continues at coordinate 4,856 of NZ_MBEM01000031.1, forward strand.
GCCGTGGACGAAAAGCAGCGGCACCGGATGCGCGTCGGTACAGCTTCCCTTGTCGATCGTCTCGAGCATGAATCCGCAGTCTAGAACCCATCCGAACGTGCGGCTGGCCGCACGCTCGGCGTCGAATGTGCGGCTGGCCGCACACTCGAGCCAAACTTCCCAGCCGCTAGGCTGACGGGGTGTTTGAATCGCTGTCCGACCGATTGACCGGCGCCCTTGCCGGGCTGCGCGGCAAGGGCCGACTGACCGACGCCGACATCGAGGCCACCACCCGCGAAATCCGGCTCGCGCTGCTGGAAGCGGACGTTTCGCTGCCCGTGGTGCGGGCCTTCGTCGGCCGGATCAAGGACCGCGCTCGGGGCGCCGAGGTGTCCGGCGCGCTCAACCCCGCGCAGCAGGTCGTCAAGATCGTCAACGAGGAACTCATCGGCATCCTGGGCGGCGAAACCCGCCAGCTGGCGTTCGCGAAGGCGCCGCCGACCGTGGTGATGCTCGCCGGCCTGCAGGGTTCCGGTAAGACGTCGCTGGCCGGGAAGTTGGCCGCCTGGCTGCGCGGGCAGGGGCACACGCCGCTGCTGGTGGCCTGCGACCTGCAGCGGCCCGCCGCGGTGAACCAGCTGCAGGTCGTCGGCGAGCGTGCCGGCGTACCGGTTTTCGCGCCGCATCCCGGCGAGTCCCCGGAGTCCGGACCCGGCGACCCGGTCGCCGTCGCGGCCGCGGGTCTCGAGGAGGCCCGGGCCAAACACTTCGACGTGGTCATCGTCGACACCGCCGGCCGGCTGGGCATCGACGACGAGCTGATGGCCCAGGCGGCGGCCATCCGGGACACCATCGACCCCGACGAGGTGCTGTTCGTCCTCGACGCGATGATCGGCCAGGACGCCGTCACCACCGCGGAGGCGTTCCGCGAGGGCGTCGGCTTCACCGGCGTGGTGTTGACCAAGCTCGACGGCGACGCCCGCGGTGGCGCCGCGCTGTCGGTCCGCGAGGTCACCGGTGTCCCAATCCTTTTCGCCTCCACCGGTGAGAAGCTCGAGGACTTCGACGTCTTCCACCCCGATCGCATGGCCAGCCGCATCCTGGGCATGGGCGACGTGCTCAGCCTGATCGAACAGGCCGAACAGGTCTTCGACGCCGAGCAGGCCGAGGCCGCCGCGGTCAAGATCGGCGCCGGCGAGCTGACGCTCGAGGATTTCCTGGAGCAGATGCTCGCCATCCGCAAGATGGGCCCGATCGGCAACCTGCTGGGCATGCTGCCCGGCGCCGGGCAGATGAAGGAGGCGCTGGCCGAAGTCGACGACCGCCAGCTCGACCGGTTGCAGGCCATCATCCGCGGGATGACGCCACAAGAGCGCGCCGACCCCAAGATCATCAACGCCTCGCGGCGGCTGCGCATCGCCAACGGCTCGGGCGTGACGGTGTCCGAGGTCAACCAGCTGGTCGACCGCTTCTTCGAGGCCCGCAAGATGATGTCGTCCATGCTCGGCGGGATGGGAATCCCCGGTATCGGCCGCAAGTCCGCGACGCGAAAGAGCAAGGGCGCCAAGGGCAAGAAGGGCAAGAAGGGCGGACGGGGGCCGACCCCGCCCAAGGTCCGCAACCCGCTGGCCGCCGGCATGCCGGGCATGGCGGGGATGCCCCCGGGGTTCCCCGACCTGTCGCAGATGCCCGAGGGCCTCGACGAGCTGCCGCCCGCGCTGGCCGATTTCGACCTGTCCAAGCTGAAGTTCCCGGGCAAGAAACCGTGACGATCGCGAGCGCGGCGGAGCCGGGCGACGCGGGTCGTCACCATCGGAAGTAGCCGCGCCGTGCGGATGCACGTGCGAGGCCTGGGGCTGCCCGACGAGACCGAGATCCAGCTGTGGATCGTCGACGGCCGCATCAGCGCCGAGCCGGTCGCCGGGGCCGACACCGTTTTCGACGGCGGCTGGATCGTGCCCGGGCTGGTGGATGCGCACTGCCACGTCGGCCTCGGTCACCACGGCGAGATCCCGATCGAGGAGGCGATCGCCCAGGCCGAGACCGAACGCGACGTCGGCGCGCTGCTGCTGCGTGACTGCGGCGCACCGACCGACACCCGCAGCCTCGACGACCACGACGACCTGCCCCGCATCATCCGCGCCGGAAAGCACCTGGCCCGGCCCAAGCGCTACCAGGCCGGCTTCTCCGTCGAACTCGAAGACGAATCCCAGCTGCCGGCGGCGGTGGCCGAGGAGGCGAAGCGCGGCGACGGCTGGGTCAAGCTGGTCGGCGACTGGATCGACCGCGGCGTCGGCGACCTTGCCCCGCTGTGGTCCGACGACGTGCTGGCGGCCGCGATCGACACCGCGCACGCCCACGGAGCCCGGGTCACCGCACACGTCTTCAGCGACGAGGCCATGCCCGGCCTGATCAAGGCCGGCATCGACTGCATCGAACACGGCACCGGGCTCACCGACGACACCATCGCCCTCATGCTCGAGCATGGGACGGCACTAGTGCCCACGCTGATCAACATCACCGAGAACTTTCCGGGTATCGCCGACAACGCCAAGCGCTATCCGACCTACGCCGCCCACATGCGCGACCTGCACGCCCGCTGCCGTGAGCGGGTCGCGGCCGCCCTGGACGCGGGTGTCCCGATGTATGCCGGTAGCGATGCCGGCAGCATGATCGCGCACGGCCGGATCGCCGACGAGGTCGAAGCCCTCAAGGGGATTGGGATGAGCCCGACGCAGGCGTTGGGCGCGGCCTGCTGGGACGCGCGTCGCTGGCTGGGCCGGCCCGGTCTGGATCACGGGTCCTCGGCCGACCTGTTGTGCTACACGGACGATCCGCGCACGGGGCCCGGCGTGCTGAACCGGCCCGACCTGGTGATCCTGCGGGGCGCCGTGTTCGGGGGGTGACCTGCGCATATATGCGGTGATGCAGAAATCCAAATAAAAGATTGCGAGTGCTTGCTATCTATGTTACGGTCGTCGCAACCCCAACGAACCGGAGGAAGACAGTGACCTACGACGTGATCATTCGCGATGGATTGTGGTTCGACGGCACCGGCGGTGCCCCGCAAACCCGCACGCTCGGAATCCGGGACGGCGTGCTGGCCACGGTCGCTGACGGGCCGCTGGACGAGACCGGTTGCCCCGAGGTGATCGACGCGGCGGGCAAGTGGGTGATGCCCGGCTTCATCGACGTGCACACCCACTATGACGCCGAGGTGTTGCTGGACCCCGGGCTGCGGGAGTCGGTGCGCCACGGTGTGACCACCGTGCTGCTGGGAATGTGCTCGCTGTCGACGGTCTATGCCGACTCCGAGGATGCCGCCGACCTGTTTAGCCGGGTCGAGGCCGTACCCCGTGAGTACGTCCACGGCGCGCTGAAGAGCAACCGGACCTGGACCACCGCCGCCGAATACATCGCGGCCGTCGACTCGTTGCCGCTCGGGCCGAATGTCAGCTCGCTGCTTGGTCATTCGGACCTGCGCAGCACGGTGCTGGGGCTCGACCGGGCGACCGACGCCACCGTCAAGCCCACCGACGCCGAACTGGAGAAGATGGCGACTTTGCTCGACGAGGCGCTCGAGGCCGGGATGCTAGGCATGTCCGGCATGGACGCGGCGATCGACAAGCTCGACGGCGAACGCTTCCGGTCGCGGGCGCTGCCGTCCACCTTCGCGACGTGGCGGGAACGGCGCAGGCTGATCAAGGTGCTGCGCAAGCGCGGGCGGATCCTGCAGAGCGCACCCGACGTCGAGAACCCCGCGTCCGCGCTGATGTTCTTCCTGACCAGCAGCCGAATGTTCGGACGCCGCAAGGGAGTTCGAATGAGCCTGTTGGTGTCCGCCGACGCCAAGTCGAACCCGCTCGCCGTCTACGTATTCGGGCCGGCGACTCGCCTGGCGAACAAGCTGCTGGGCTCGAGCGTGCGGTTCCAGCACCTTCCGGTGCCGTTCGAGTTGTACTCCGACGGGATCGACCTGCCGGTCTTCGAGGAGTTCGGCGCCGGCACGGCCGCCCTGCATCTGCGCGACCAGTTGGAGCGCAACGAGCTGCTGGCCGACCGGGACTACCGCCGCAAGTTCCGGAAAGAGTTCGATCGCATCAAACTCGGACCGTCGCTGTGGCACCGCGACTTCCACGACGCGGTCATCGTTGAGTGCCCCGATAAGTCGTTGATCGGCAAGAGCTTCGGCACGATCGCCGACGAACGCGGGCTGCACCCGCTCGATGCGTTCCTCGATGTGCTCGTCGAAAACGGCGAACGCAACGTGCGCTGGACAACCGTCGTGGCCAACCACCGGCCCAAGCTGCTCAACGCGCTCGCCAAGGAGGAAAGCGTGCACATGGGCTTCTCGGACGCGGGTGCCCACCTGCGCAACATGGCCTTCTACAACTTCCCGATCAAGCTGCTCAAGCGAACTCGCGACGCCCACCGCGCGGGCGCGCCGTTCATGTCCACCCAACACGCGGTGCACCGGCTGACCGGCGAGCTGGCCGAGTGGTTCGGACTCGACGCCGGCACGCTGCGCGAGGGCGACCGCGCGGACTTCGTGGTGATCGACCCGGCCGGCCTGAACGACTCGGTCGAGGGCTACTACGAGGAGGAGGTTCCCTTCTACGGCGGCCTGCGGCGCATGGTCAATCGCAACGACGAGGCCGTCGTCGCGACCGGTGTCAACGGCGCCGTCGTCTTCGAGAAGGGCCAATTCCGCGACGGCTACGGCCAGACCGCGAAGTCGGGCCGGTACCTGCGGGCCGGTGCGCGGCAGCAGCGCGAGCAGCGCTCGGCCGCGCTGGTGTGAGCGACTGAGATGGCCAGGACGCAGCAGCAACGCCGCGAGGAGACCATCGGACGGCTCCTCGAGGCATGCATCGCCAGCATCATCGAGGTCGGCTATGCCCGCGCCTCGGCGGCCGTGATCACCAAGCGCGCCGGGGTCTCCGTGGGCGCCCTGTTCCGGCACTTCGAGACGATGGGCGATTTCATGGCGGCCACCGCATCGGAGGTCCTGCGCCGGCAGGTGGAGTCATTCACCAAGCAGGTCGCCGAGATCCCGGCCGACCGGCCGGCGCTGGAAGCCGCGCTGACGATCCTGCGCGACATCACCAGCGGCCCGACCAACGCGGTGCTGTACGAGCTCATGGTCGCCGCGCGCACCGACGAGAAGCTCAACGCGCATCTGGCCGAGGTGATGGCCCAGTACTCCGCGAAGATTCTCGACGCCGCGCGCACCCTGCCCGGGGCGGAAACCATCCCGGAGGACACATTTCCGGTTCTGGTGGCATTGCTGACCAACGTCTTCGACGGCGCGGCAATCGTGCGAGGGGTGCTGCCAGAACCGGATCTGGAGGAGAGCCGGATCGCGTTGCTGACCGCGCTGATAACCGGGTTGTTGCCGAACGAGACTGCGTGACAAGCGGTTACAGCGCGCCGACGCCGGTCTCCGGGTTGAGTGCGAAACCCCAGTCGAACAGGCTTGCCGCCTGATCCCAATACGTCGGCCCGCCCTGCTTCACCATCCCGTACATCATGGCGATCACCAAGCGGCGACCACCTCGGGCGGCGGCGCCGACGAAGGTCTTGCGGGCCGCGTTGGTGAACCCGGTCTTGCCGCCGATGGCGCCGGGATAGCGCTGCAGCAGTTCGTCCTGGTTGGTGATCGGCTCATCGCCATGATCTCCGGGGAACATCGCCGACGGCTCGGCGGTGATGTGCGCGAACACCGGATTGGCCATGGCGGCCCGGAAGATGACGGCCAGGTCGTGGGCCGTGGAGGCCCCGGAGCCGCCGGGCCCGTCCAGCCCCGACGGGGTCGCCGCGTGGGTGTTGGTCGCCCCGAGCGAGGCCGCTTTGGCGTTCATCTTGCCGACGGCAACGTCCGCACCGCCGAGCTGGTGCGCCAGCGTGTTGGCGGCGTCGTTGCCGGAAACCAGGAGCAGCCCGTCGAGCAGTTGGCGCGCGGTATAGCTGTGGCCGGGTTTGACGCCGACGCAGTTGCACTCGACCTGGGTATCCGCGACGTCGGCCACGACGGTGGAATCCAGGCTCAGCTCGTCCAGGGCCACCAACGCCAGCAGCACCTTGATGGTGCTCGCGGGCGGGTGGGCGACGTTCTGGTCGCGGCCGGCCAGCACCTGACCGCTGTCGAGGTCGGCCACGATCCAGGTTTGGGCCGGGCCGTCGGGAATCGGCACCGAGCCGGCCGGCTGCATGCTGTCGGCCCCCGCGGTGGCCGGGCTGACAGTGGCACCGAAGGTGCTGACCGTGAGCGCAGCGGCGGCTGCGGCAATCAGTTTCCGCATGGGCGCAAAGTTTAACGTCCGGCGGCTCGGACTCAATGAACCGGCGGCTGGTCCGGATCGTGATAACTACGGTGGCGGCCATTGTGACCGGCACTGTCATCGGATTCTTGTAAGGGGATTGCCGATGATTGAGCTCGGACAGCGAGCCGTTGTCTGCGGTGCGAGCATGGCCGGGCTGCTGGCCGCTCGGGTGCTGTCGGACTTTTACGAAACGGTGACACTGGTCGAGCGCGACCGGCTGCCCGACGGCGCCGAACAGCGGCGCGGCGTGCCCCAGGGACGACATTTTCATGCCCTGCTGAGCACGGGCTCGAAAACCTTGGGCGAGCTATTCCCTGACCTGCTCGACGAACTCGTCGCCGGGGGCGCCAATGTCCTCGACAATGAGCCATCGCGTGCGTATATCCGGTTGGGCCGGCACGAGCTTGATCTCTCGGGCAAATTCGCCGACCCGGCAGCGCTGGTCTTGTATCAACCGAGCCGGCCATTCCTGGAGTCCCACGTCCGGCGACGCGTGCGCGCACTGGCGAACGTGAGAATCCTGGAGGGCCATGATGTCGTCGAGCCGATCGCCGGCCAGTCCGACGGGGTCACCGGTGTCCGGGTGGTCAACCGTGACACGGGTGCGGAAACCGTGCTGGATGCCGACATGGTGGTCGATGCGACGGGCCGGGCCGCGCGCATGCCGGCGTTCCTCGACAACCTCGGCTACGAGCGGCCAGTCGAGCAGCGCTACCCGGTGCAGCTGAGCTACGCCAGTCAATTTCTGCGCATTCCCGAAGGCATGCTCGGCGACAAGTTGGGTGTCTCGGTCGGCCCGCTGCCCGACCGCCCGGTCGGTGTGGTGGTGGTGGCCTACGAGCACGGCACCTGGATTCTGACCCTGTTCGGCGTGGGCGGTTATGAACTACCCGATAGCCTGCCCGGCGTCATCGACTGCGCCGCGGAATTCGCGCCGGCTTTTCTGATCGATGCGCTGCGGGCGGCCGAGCCGGTCGGTGCGTTGTCGACGCAGCGATACCCGGCGAGCACCTGGCGGCGCTATGACAAGCTGCGCCGATTCCCGGCGGGGCTGCTGGTGATCGGCGACGCGATCTGCAGCTTCAACCCGGTGTACATGCAGGGCATGACCATGGCCGCGCTGCAGGCGGTGGCGCTTCGAGACTGTCTGGCCGATCGCGACGGCGACCTGAGCCGGCGATTCTTCAAGGCGGCCGCCAAGCAGATCGCCCCCGTGTGGCGGGGGAACCGGCTCACCGATTTCACCGTGTCGCAGGCAGGTGGTTGGCGTCGGGCTCAAGGGCGCTGATCAATTGGCAAATGGACAAGGCGCAGGCCGCCGCCGCGAACGATCCGGTGATCGCCGAAGCGACCCTCCGCGTGATGCATTTTGTCGACCCACCAGCCAGGCTCTTGCAGCCCGCGCTCCTGATGCGGCTCGTCGCAGCCAACCGTCGGCCCAGAAAGCCTCACGCGCACTCCGACAGCGAGGCGCAACCCGACCCCGAGGTGCGCGGGGCGTGACGGTTCGTCGATGGCTGAGCCTTTTCTGACGGCACCGCTGTAGCAGAGGCGAATCGGCGGCGCGACGCTGCTGTACACATGTTCATCTACAACGGGATTCGCCGCGTTCTGAAAAGCCGAGTCGTCAACGGCCTTTCGTGCCAACGATCAAGCGATCTGTGCCAGACGTCCCCGCGCGCAGCAGCTGCACGGCGATACATGTCGGCGGCGCGGACATTCGATTGAACCGATAGGCGCGGGCGCTCGTGTCTACACGTGGTTGGGGATTAAGTGTCATCGCAGGCGTGCGGGGGGCCGGGCCGCCGCACCACTAGATCCAGCACGGGGTCGTCGAATGGTGTATCAGGCGTCGGGGATTTGAGGCCTTCGGGGAGATGGCCCGGAAACTTTACGCGAGTTTCAAGGTCAGCAGCCGTTATCTGGTACGGCTGCTCGAGGACTACGCGTCGCTGATCGACTTCGGACAGGCGAACGACGGCCCTTATTGCACGAAAGCCAGTAAGGCGCTTGCGATTCCGCGGGCACGCCGGCCCTAAATAGGGGGTTCGCCGTCATCATGCTCAACTACGGCACGCAACCAGACTTCGTCGGGCCGCTAACCGCCGCGCAGCGGTCCATATGGGCTGCCCAACAACTCCATCCCGAAGTCCCGTACAACTTTGCCGCTTTTATGGCGATCGATCACAATGTCGACGCCGAAAGGCTCACGGTCGCATGCGAATCGGCGGCAACACGATTCGGCACGCCATGCGCGCGGCTATCCCTCGATGACGGCGAGCCGGTCTTCATAGTCGACCGCTCCCTTACGAGGACGGGGATCACACGCTGCATCGATCTGCGCGCGGAGAGTGACCCGGCAGCCGCCGCTTGCAGCTGGATGAACGACGACTACCGCCACCCAATTGATCTGGCGCATGATCGACTCACCAATTTCGCACTGCTGCGGATCACCGACAACCTGTCATACTTCTACCTGCGCACCCACCACGTTCTCTGTGACGGATACGGCGCCAACAATTTCGCCCGGCACATCGCGGAGGTCTACTCGGGATCAGCGCCCGACATCGGCGAAGTCGACTTCTCTGAGTTCGCATTGCTGCGCGACGCGGACCGGGAATATGAGCAGTCCTCACGCAGTCGTGCCGATGCCGCGTATTGGAAGAGCGTCGTGCGCGGACCTCTGGACATTATCGACTTGAGGGGGACACGGAGGTCGGTGCCACCACGCCACCCCCTGGTGCACGAACTGGTGTGCGGTCAGCGATTCTCGGCGTCCCCGCATGACCAGTTCGATGTCACGAGGTTCGTCGCCGCCATGGCGGTGTTTATTGCGAAGACCACAGGGCGCCAAAATGTCTCGTTGTCACTGCCGGTTTCCGCGCGCACGACCGCGGCGCTGAAAACATGCGCCGGCATGGTGTCGAACATGGTGCCACTGCTGATCGGCGTCGATGACCGCGACACTTTTGGCGCACTGACCGATCGAGTCGCCAAGGCTTTGGTCGGGGCGTTGCGCCACCAACAATTTCGGCACTGGCCGGACCTGATCGCCGGTACAAACCGTGTCGACATGAACGTCGAGTTCGGCGCGGCGATCAACGTGCTCGACTTCGTTGCCCCGCTTCGTTTCGGGCCGTCGGAAACGACGTACAACGTATTGAGCATCTATCCCATTCAGGACATTGCCGTCAACATCTATCCGCGGTTGGGCGACGGCACCCCACGAATTCAGTTGATGTGGAATCCCGACCGCTACTCGCCTGACGAAATCGGTAGGCACACAAGGCGTCTGGAAATGCTCCTGGACCGCCTCTTGGTGGCGGATGCGTCGCTGGTCGTGGCAGAGGTGTCGGTTCTGGATCGCGGTGAGCGCGAGCTGGTGTTGTCGGGATGGTCCGGTGCCGGGGTGGACGCGCCGATTGGGGTGGCGCCGCAGTTGTTGGCGGCGACGGTCGTCGCCGATCCCGATGCGGCGGCCGTGATCGACGGCACCCGGGAGCTGTCGTATCGCGAGCTTGACGAGTGGTCGACACGGTTGGCGCGGGTGCTGATCGAGGCCGGGGTGGGTCCCGAGCGTGCTGTGGGGGTTGCGATGGACCGCGGTGCGGAATTGGTCGCGGCGTGGTGGGCCGTGGTCAAGTCCGGCGGTGTGTACGTGCCGGTCGGCCTTGGCCACCCGGCTGATCGCATCGCCGCCGTGTTGGACGCGGTGGACGCCGTGTGTTTGTTGACCTGTGGCGTCGACACGGTGCCCGGGGGCGGGACGCGACCGGTGCTGCGCGTCGACCGTCGCGACATGTCGGATCGCGCCGCCGATCCGATTACCGACGCCGACCGCCTCGCGCCGCTGGGGGTGGATAACACCGCCTACGTCATGTTCACCTCGGGGTCCACCGGCGCACCCAAGGGGGTGGTGGTCAGCCACGCCGGTCTGCTCGGGCTAGCCGCGGCGCAACGCGCGATATACGGATTGAGCGCGGGCGCCCGGGTGCTGATGGTGGCCGCACCGACCTTCGATGCGTCGATCTTCGATTGGTTGTGGGCGGTCGGTTCCGGGGCGGCATTGGTTGTCGCGCCTAGGCACGTGTACGCCGGGGAGGCGTTAACCGAGTTGATGCAGCACCAGCGGGTCAGCGCGGCGGCGTTGACCCCGACGGTGCTGTCGTCCCTGGATCGGACCCGGCTCGACGGGCTGGACACGCTAATCACGATGGGAGAGGCCTGCCCCACGGAAGTGGTGGCCGCCTGGGCGTCGGGCCGGCGGATGTTCAACGGCTACGGTCCCACCGAATCCACCATCTGCTCCACCTCCACCGCGCCGCTGTGCGCGGGGCAGCCGGTCAGCATCGGCGCTCCGATTCCGGGGGTATGCGCGCTGGTTCTCGATGCGCGGTTGAACCCGGCGCCGATCGGGGTGGTGGGCGAGCTGTATCTGGGTGGGCCCGCTCTGGCGCACGGCTACGTGGGCCGCGCGGAGTTGACCTCGGAACGGTTCGTGGCCAATCCCCACGGAGGTGGTGGCGAACGGATGTATCGCACGGGCGACCTGGTGCGGTGGACCCCCGCCGGCACTCTCGATTACCTCGGTCGGCCCGATACCCAGATCAAACTGCGCGGACAGCGCATCGAACTTGGCGAAATCGAAAACACCCTGCTGGCCTGCCCGCAGGTCACCCAGGCCGCCGTCAGCGTGCACCAAAACTCCGCCGGCGCACACCTGATCGCCTATGTCGTGCTCGACCACACCGCGATCGCGGATCACGTCGCCGAAAGCGTCGAACAGTGGCAACACGTGAACGACCAGCTCTACGGCGCCGAGGTCGGGGACTTCGGCAAGGATTTCCGGGGCTGGAACAGCAGCTACACAGACGACCCGATCCCGCTCGAGGAAATGGTCGAGTGGCGTTCGGCCGCGGTGGATCGGATCATGGCACTGGAGCCCAGACGCGTGTTGGAGATCGGCGCGGGCTCCGGGCTGATCTTGTCGCAGATCGCCCCTCAGTGTGAGCACTATGTCGCCACCGACATTTCGCCGGTCGCCATCGACAACCTGGCCCGCGTGCTGGAGCAATTGCAGATTCCATGGCGTGACCGGGTGGAGCTACTGACCCAGCCCGCGCACGTCACCGAGGGTTTGCCGCGGGGCCATTTCGACACCATCATTCTCAACTCGGTCGTCCAGTATTTCCCCAACGCGGACTATCTGGCCGAGATCATCGATAACGCCGTGGATCTGCTAGCCCCCGGCGGGAGCTTGTTCATCGGCGATGTGCGCAACCACACGCTGCAAGGCGCATTGCAAACGGGAGTTGCGCTCGCCCGCACCAGCGCCACCGACACCGCTGAGATCCGGGCACGCGTCTATCGCGCCATGGTCAGTGAGCCCGAATTGCTGTTGGCCCCAGAGTTTTTCACCACCTGGGCCGCCGACAATCCACGCGTGGCCGGGCTAGACATCGAAGTCAAACGCGGATTGGCCGATAACGAACTCAACCGCTACCGCTACGACGTCATCGTCCACAAAGCTCCCATCCCGGTGCGCTCACTGGCCACCGCACCCACCTGGACGTGGGCCCAATGCGAAGGCCTGAACGGGTTGCAAGACCGATTGATATCCCAACATCCGGCCACTGTTCGCATTACCGACATCCCGCGCGCCGGACTCATCACCGACGTCCGTGTCGAAGCCGCCCTGGCCGCCGGACGGTCTCCGGCCGACGCGCTGGCCGATGGCACCGCCGAGGCCGCCGACGCCGTTGTGCCCGAAGCGTTGTACCGCCTCGGCGAGACCATCGGATACAACGTGGCGGTGACCTGGGGTGCCCAACCCGGCACTGTGGAGGCGGTTTTCATCATCCCCATCGACCCGCAGCCCCCAGCACTCACCGACCTGTATCTGTCGACGGCTCACCGGCGCGGCACCAATGCCAATGACCCGCAATCCAACATAAAAATCAGCGCGGTGCGTGAGCGGTTGAACGCGCGGCTGCCCGATTACATGATGCCGGCCCAGATCATGGCACTCGACGAGTTCCCGTTGACCTCCTCGGGCAAGATCGACCGCAGGGCCCTGCCGGCACCGATATTTGCCGGCGCATCTTTCCGGGCGCCGCAGTCCGAGAACGAAAGAATCGTCGCCCAGGTATTCAGCGAAGTGTTGGGCCTGGACCGGGTCGGGCTGGACGATGATTTCTTCGCCCTCGGTGGCGATTCGTTGATCGCAACACGGGTGACCGCGCGCCTTCAGTTGGCGTTGGGCAGGGAAGTGCCGGTGCGGTATCTGTTTGAGGCTTCCACCGTCGGCCAGCTCGCCGACTATCTGCACCGTCATCGTGGCGGGCCTGGCGTCCCGCCGCTGCGGGTGATGCCGCGCCCGGCCCGGGTTCCGTTGTCGTTTGCCCAGCAGCGGTTGTGGTTCCTCAACCAGTTCGAGGGCCAGGTTCCGACCTATAACATGCCGACCGCGTTTCGGATCGACGGGGCGCTGGATGTCGACGCGTTGGGTACGGCCCTGGATGACGTCATCGCCCGCCACGAATCGCTGCGCACCATATTTCGCGCAATCGACGGAGTGCCGTTCCAAGAGGTGTTGCCGGCCCAGGCTGGCATGTGGCGGCGTGGCGGCCCGGCGGTGGTGTCGTTGCCCGAGCGCGATGTGCGCGGCGAGTTGATGGCCCTGGCGGGGTATCGATTCGATTTGTCGGCCGAGATCCCCATTCGCGCGCAGATCTATTCGGTGGGGCGCGAGCAGTATGTCGTGGGGATTGTGTTGCACCACATAGCTTTTGACGGATGGTCACCCGCGCCGATGGTCAGGGATGTGGGCCAGGCATATCGGGCGCGGCGGATGGGTCGGGTGCCGGGGTGGGCGCCGTTGGGGGTGCAGTATGCCGATTACACTCTGTGGCAACGGGATTGGCTGGGCGACGCGGC
>NZ_MBEM01000032.1:0-3197 GCF_001954045.1 Mycobacterium sp. SP-6446
AGGTCAAGAACATCGACGTCACCGGGTGGCTCGCGATGACCGGCTGGATGTCGTACCACGGCACCCCGTAGTTGCCGACGTAGAACCAGCCGTTGATGCCCGACGTCGCCCACGCCAGCACGAACAACAGCGCGGTGACGTACAGCGTCAGGTTGCGCCGGCTGTGCAGGCCGATCCGCATGAACGTGAACGCGGCGAGCGCGCCGAGCGCGCCGGCCAGCCCGGCGAACGCACCGAACTGCACGGCCCACTTCGTCGGCGTGAAATGCAGTAGCAGCAGGCCGACCGCGGTGGTGCCGATCAGCCGCCACGCCGGACCGCTGGCCAGACCCGGCACCCCGCCGCGCCGCAGCAACACCACCAACCCGCCGAACAGGCAGAGCAGCATCACCAGCACGGCGAATCGCCGCGACATCGACCCGTCGGGATTGGATTCCACGGTCAGGAAGTAGTAGCGCAGGAAGTCCTGATACCAGGCGATCGTCGGGCCGACCTTGTATTTGATGCGTGCCGACTCGGCCACCGTGGCCAGCGTTTGGCTGCGGAACACCACCAGGGTGATCAGCGACAGCGACGCGCCCAGCACCAGGAGCGGCGCGAGCAGGCCGTCGGTCGCCCGGCGGCGACGGATCGTGCGGGCGATGGCCCGGGCGCCGGTGAGCAGGGCGGCGACGGCGATCAATCCCTGCGGCGCCAGCATGACGGTCAGCATTGCGACGATGACCGCGACCGCGGCGGGGGCCAGGCGCCCCAGCGCGATGGCGCGCTCCACCAGCATCCAGGTGACCAGCACGCCGAGCGCGATGAGCGGCTCGGGCCGCAGACCGTTGTTGAACGGCAGCCACGCGGCCAGAAACACCACGCCCGCGGTCAACACCGCCACCCGGTTGGAGGCCAGGCCTCCCCGCGCGGGGCCCAGCCGTCGCAGCACCCAGTGCCCGATGATCAGCCAGCAGGCGATCCCGGCCAGCAGGGCCGGCAACCGCATCCACACGCCGGCGGTGCTGACCGATGCCAGTTTGGACAGCACCGCGAGATACCAGTCGAACGGCGCGTCCGTGGTGCCGAAGTACCGGTAGTAGTTGGCGACATAGCCGGCCTTCGGCGCGACCCGGGCGATGGTCAGGTTGTAGCCGTCGTCGGACGAGGTGGCGCCGATGACATGCCAGAGCAGCAGGGTGCCGATGACCCCGAGGTCAGCGAGCCACGTCGCTGCGCCCACCCGCCACCACGTCGCCCACTGCGCGCGCGGGCGGTATCGCGACAGCCACGCGATCGGCGAGCACCAGTTGATCAGCGTGTCGTCGCGGCTGCGCCGGTCCAGGGTCGCGATCGCCAGGATGGCGACGAGCACCGCGAGCGCGCCCACGACCATCGCCGCCTTTTTCATAAGGGTGGGCGCCGTGATGAAGCGGGTGTCGATGTCGATGCGGGCGGACAACCCCGGCTGTGCGGGCACTTTCATGTCGGTGAAGATCCCGCCGACCTGCGGCTTCTTTTCCGACGGCAGCAGTCCCGAGGCGCCGGGGATGCCGACGAAATCCGCGCCGGCCACCCCGGCGTCGGCCCAGATGTGCAGCACGCTGCAGGCGCCGGCGGCGATCGCCGGGCGCTGTGCGACCGCGGCCACCGTGTCCCGGAAGGCGACGACGACGGTGTCCTTGTTGGCGCGCACGAACAACCCGTTCTTGCCGGCGTCCACCCCGCCGGCCGGCAGCGTCGACAGCACCAGGCCGCCGTCGGCGGGCAACGTGGCGATCGCCGGGCAGGGGATGGAGACGTCCAGGGCCCGCGGCGCGCCGGACACCAGCGGCGCGGTGATCTGGGTGACGTGCCCTTCCGCGCTGCCCTGGGGCCACAGCACGGTCGCCGTCGTCTGTTTGACCGGCAGCAACGGAACGATGACGCACAACAGCAGACCCACGAATCCCGCGACGGCGGCGATCAACCGGGGGGTCCGCTGCGATCGCTGATTACCGTCGTGGGGCACGAGGCTCGATCGTAGGGGACGGCGCTATGGACGCCGGCGACGGACGCGGGGATGACCGCTTGTAAAAAGCCCTACGCCGGCGCGGGCAGTCGAGCGGCCAGCGTGGCGCGGCCGGGGCCGTCGAGGTCCGCCAGGGCCGCGGGGCGGCCGGACATCGCCATCAGCAAGGCTTCGCCGGTGCCGGTGACCTCCGGGCCGCGGCCATGCGCCCAGTCGACGTCGGTGGCGCGTAGTCGCAATCCCCTGATCCGGCGTCCGGCACCCAGTCTGGGATTGCCGGGCACCAGGCCGAGAACCCGCTCCAGCCGATCCGCCGGGATGGTGCGCGGCCGCCCCAGCGAGCGCCGGATGTCTTGGTGATGGATCGTGCCGTCGACGAGCGCGATCATGCCGCCGAAACCTGCCGTCAGTCCACGTGGTTCGAGGTGAGCGCGCAGAAATTCCAGCAGCTGTTGCGGGCTCAGCGCCGTGAATTCGTCGACCCCCACCTGGTTGGCCCGCACGATCCGGCCCTTCGCGAAGCGCTTCAGCAGGCCCAGGGTGCCGAGCTCTTCGTAGCTGATCACGTGCGCGACAACGTCTTTGACGGTCCACTTGGAACACAGGCTGGGCGCCTCCCAGTCCGCCGGGGTCAGAGTGGCCAGGAATTCCGCGAGCTCGGCTCGTTCGGCGCGGGCCATGCTCATCAGGGACTGCGCCCCAGTCATCGCCGCACCCCGGCGGCGAAGAGGCCGACGTAGCGGGCCAGATACAGCGGCCAGCCGGCGTCCCCGTCGACTCCCTCGGCGAGCGACTGCCAGCCCGCACCGTGCCGGTCCAGGTGGCGGTGCTCGAGGTCGACGCGGGTGCGCTGGTCGGACTCCGCCGTGAAGCGCACCTCGACCTCGCTGGTCTTCGACGGGTCGGGTTCGAGCTGCCAGGTCGGACCGATGTCCCAGCTGAACACCAGCCGGCTGGGGGGCTCGTAGACCAGTACACGCGCCCATTGGCACACGCTGCCGTCGACCCCGCGGTCATAGATGTGCCCGCCGACGTGGGGCTCGAATATCGTCTCGGCGATCGGGACGGCCAGCAGGTTGTGCTCGCGTGGTTTGAAGTCGCCGAACCGCTCGGTGAAGACGGCGAACGCGCGCTCGATCCCGGCGTTGACGACGACGTGGTGCCGGATGCTCGGAGTTCGGGTCATGAGGCATCTCCTTCGATCTCG
>NZ_MBEM01000033.1:0-506 GCF_001954045.1 Mycobacterium sp. SP-6446
CGGGAGGCGCGGGTCCGGCATCGGTCGGCGGCGGACCCGCCGGTGGCGGGAAGGCAGGAGCGCTCGGCATCGGTGCGGGCATCGGAATACCTTGCGGGGCAGCGCCAATCAGGGACGCCACGATGGTTCCGTGCGCGTCGCAGTCCGTCAGCCCGTCGCCGCTCATGATGTAGTCGCCGCCAGCGACGACGGGCAACCGCCTGCTCGGATTGACGCCGGTGTCGATGACGGCCACCGGCACGCCGTTACCGGTCGAGTATTGCCAAGCCTTGCTGACGTTCAGCATCGTGAACCCGGGCGCGGGAAGAGCCACGTTCGGATCGGCGACGGTGATCGTCCGGGCGCAGGCGAAGCTCTGCCGCATCGGCTGATCCGGGGCCGGCTTGCCGTCGGCCGGGACGCGGCCCGGGTCGACGATCGGCGGCGGAATCGCTTGTGCTGCAGGAAGGCTCGCCAACAGCGCCACAAGCAGGCTCGACAACGTGATCGCAGCGATCCGTTGTGGT
>NZ_MBEM01000034.1:0-3039 GCF_001954045.1 Mycobacterium sp. SP-6446
CGCGCTGTAGGCAACGTCCGGATCGCCCGGCTCAACGGCGGCAGATGGCGCTGCGGCGCCACGGGATTCGGGCAAGTACGCGGGTAGTAGTCCAGGCGACTGCGCGGTGAGCGCCAGGGGGTCGACCTCGCCGGTGCCGGGATCCAGCGCATAACCCAGTGCGGCGGTGGACGACGAGAACAACGGCGCGTTCGCCGACGCCAGCGCCGCGCCGCGAGCCAACGCCATTTCCGGCTCGTCGGGTACCGAAAGCGCGAGTGTGGTCGCGGCCTCCAGCGCCGGCTTGATCAACGGGATATCGACGCCGGAGCCGACGACGACCAGACCGTCGGGGCGCGTTTTCAGCGATTCAGCACGGGCGGCCAGCTGGACGAGTTCGGCGACGGCCTGGTCTTCGTCGTCGGGGAGAACCCTGCGGTGCACATCGGACACCGATCCGTCGGCGGTATCGACCACGGCCAGGGTCGCGGTATACGGCTCCACGAAGAGCATCGCGGTGTTGGCGTAGTTGGTGGCGTCGCCGACTGCTTGCGTCAGCGCGGCCGCGGCCATGAAGGCCGACACCAGCATGACGTTCTCGACCTTGTGCGAAATCAGCGCGTCCCGAAGCAACGCCGCCCCGACGTGATCGGTCCAGGTCACTCCGGCCGACAGCAGCTGATAGCCACCCTCTTCCGCACCTTCGCGCGTGCCGAGGATGGCCGAGACGACCTGGGTGGGCGCGGTGCGGGGCGAGTCGTCGGTGACGTCGAAGTTGTCCTGGTCGACGGCGGCCCCGTCGGCGCTTTCACCTTCGACAAGCACCATGCGGACCTTCGTCGGCGCCATCGATACGCCAAGCACGACGCCCACCACCGCTGAAAGTTCTCCCTCGACAGTCTCGTTGTTACCCAAGGATTTTGGTCCCGCAGCACCGCGCAGGATCCACGATCCGGGATTAGCTGGGCTTTATGAAGTTCTAGCGAATGGGCGGCACATCTTCTTGACCAGCCCTTATCTGTCCGAGCCTACCCCCGAGGCAGGGGGTGGTCAGTACCCGTCGCGGTGCGTTTTCGAGTTGCACTTCGAGCCCGTCCGGACACGACGGACGGTTACTTGTGGCCGCCTCCACCGCTACTGTGGCCGCCGCCGAAGCCGCCACCTCCACCGCCGAAGCCGCCACCGCCGAGGCCGCCGCCTCCGAACGGTCCGCCGCCACCGCCGAACGGCCCACCGCCACCGCCGCTGTGGGCGCCTCCGAACGGTCCTCCACCAATCGGTCCGCCGCCGGCCGGTCCGCCGCCGCCAAAGGGCCCGCCTCCGATCGGTCCGCCGCCAATCGGTCCGCCGCCAAAGGGCCCGCCGCCACTGTGACCACCTCCGCCGAGGGGCCCGCCGCCGAACGGCCCACCACCGCCAGGACTACCGGACCCCGTGCCGGGTAACGGGACGTGGACCGGAGGCGGGGCTACGACTGGCGGCTGCGGGACATGGACCGGAGGCTGGGCTACCACCGGCGGCTGCGGCACGTGGACCGGCGGAGTCACCTGTGGCGGGGTCACCTGCGGCGGCTGCGGCACGTGGACCGGCGGAGTCACCTGCGGCGGGGTCACCTGCGGCGGCTGCGGCACGTGGACCGGCGGAGTCACCTGCGGCGGGGACACCTTCGGCGGAGTTACCTGCGGCGGGGTCACCTGCGGCGGGGACACCTTCGGCGGAGTTACCTGCGGCGGGGTCACCTGCGGCGGGGTCACCTGCGGCGGCTGCGGCACGTGGACCGGCGGAGTCACCTGCGGCGGCGATGGCAGCTGCGGGACCTGGGCCGGCGGCTGATTCACCACCGGCGGCGATACGCGCGGCGGGAGCTGGATCACCGGCGGTCGCATCACCGTTTCGAGACCTGGCACCAGGAGCGGGGTCGCCGGAACCGGCGCCAGCGGAGGCGCCACGACAGGCACTGGAATCACCGGAGCCGCGGGAGCCGGCGGCGCCGGCATCGCGGGCAGCGGCGCGGCTTGCGGGTGTATCGGCATAGGCGCGGCTAGGGGTATCGGAGCGTTGAGTTTCTGCGCCGGGGCGGATGCCTCTAGGTGCGCGGGGGCGGGCGCTTGCTGCGTGGGGACGATTAGGTTTTGGCTCGGGGTGGGTCGCAAGGCGACCGTCCCGGTCGCGCGGATGCCAATGGCCAGCGCGATTTCCAGGGCCAGCGCCGCGCTGATGCCAATGACCGCCAAACCACTACCGACCAGCAGCACCGGCCTGCGCCGGGGTTGGTTCTCCAGATCAGCAACGTCGGACCGGTCGATGACGACCGTCGGGACGTCGTCGTCCTCGTCGGGGACGGCGCTGTAAGCGAAGTCGTCGTCAGCGTCGAGAAGCCCTGAAACACTGAGGTATTCGGGCACTGAAACGGCGGCACCGGTGCCCGGGTCTTGTGCGTAGGCCAGTGCAGCGGTCGATGAGGCGAACGTCGGCGCGTTCGCCGCGGCCAGGGCGGCCCCGCGGGCCAGCGCGGTGCCGGGCTCCTCGGGCGCGCTCACTACGAGCGAGGTCGCCCATTCCAGCGTCGGCTTAATCGGGGCGATGTCGACACCCGAACCAATCAAGAAGAGGCCGCCCGGCCCCCATTCCAGCCCGTCCAGCCCCGAGATCATCTTGGTGAGTTGTGCGGTGGCCTCGGCGTAGGACTCCGCGTAGATCTGTTCTCGATAGAGGTCGACGATGGAACCGTCGGAGGTCTCGACGACGGCCAGCGTGGCGGCATCGGGCTCGACGAAAAGCACCGCCGTGCGCTCGTAACCCATTGCGCCGCCGACGAATTGACCGAGCGCCGTCGCGGCGAGAAACGTCGAGACCAGCATCACGTTCTCGAGCTTGTGGGCGGTCAGCGCGTCGCGCAGGGCGGCCGCTTCGAGTTGGTCGGTCCACGCCACCCCGACGGAGGACAGTTCGAGGCCCGCAGCGTCGGAGTCTTCGCGGGTAGCCAGGATGGCGGCCACCACGCGGTCGGACGCGCTGACGGTCGGTAAGTCGTCGCCGGCGCTTGTCGCGAATTCGTTG
>NZ_MBEM01000035.1:0-23019 GCF_001954045.1 Mycobacterium sp. SP-6446
CCTGCCGTCGGCGCACATCGCCGACAGGGTGATGGCGCTCTACGGGCTGGAGGTGTTCGGCTCCCGGGTGACGGTGATCTCCGACGTGAAGGCCATCGCCGCCGCGCTGCCCGACGCGCGGCCCACGGTGTGGGGCGCGGTGCCGCGGGTGTGGGAAAAGCTCAAGGCCGCAATCGAATTCACCGTCAGCCACGAGACCGACGAAGTCAAGCGGCAGGCGTTGCAGTGGGCGATGTCGGTGGCGGCCAAGCGCGCAGACGCCGAACTGGCTGGCCGGCCCATGCCCGACGACGTCGCCGCCGAGTGGGCCAAGGCCGACGAGCTGGTGCTGTCGAAACTGCGCGAACGGCTCGGCTTCGGCGAGCTGCGCTGGGCGGTGTCGGGCGCGGCCCCGATACCTAGGGAGACACTGGCGTTCTTCCTCGGCATCGGCATTCCGATCGCCGAGCTCTGGGGGATGTCGGAGCTGAGTTGCGTTGCCAGCGTAAGCCATCCGAGCGTTGCCCGGCTGGGCACCGTCGGCAAGCTGCTCCCGGGGCTGGAGGGCAAGATCGCCGAGGACGGCGAGTACCTGATCCGCGGCCCGCTGGTGATGAAGGGCTACCGCAAGGAACCCGCGAAGACCGCCGAGGCGATCGACGCCGAGGGCTGGCTGCACACCGGCGACATCCTCGAGGTCGACGACGACGGCTACTTGCGCATCGTGGACCGCAAGAAGGAATTGATCATCAACGCGGCCGGAAAGAACATGTCCCCGGCCAACATTGAGAACGCCATCCTGGCCGCCTGCCCGATGGTCGGCGCGATGATCACGATCGGTGACGGGCGACCGTACAACGCCGCGCTGATGGTCTTCGACGCCGAATCGGTCGGACCGTACGCCGCCCAGCATGGGCTTTCCGACACCTCGCCCGAAGCCCTGGCGGCCCACCCGGAGGTCATCGCCCGGATCGCCGCCGGGGTGGCCGCGGGCAACGCCAAACTCTCGCGGGTCGAACAGATCAAGCGCTTCCGGGTGCTGCCGACATTGTGGGAGCCCGGCGGCGACGAGATCACGCTGACGATGAAGCTGAAGCGCAAACCGATCATGGCCAAGTACGCCGCCGAGATCGAGGAACTCTACGCGCCCGAACCACCTGCGGAGGTTCACGAGCCCCGCGATCCCTCCGTGGCCGCAACGGTGCAACCGGCATGAGCGGTGGACGGATGGCGACGGCGCGCGAGCTCGGCCGCGTCGGGGCGCGAAAGCTGCTGCAACGCACCGGAATACTCGAAGAATCGGCGACGCCGTTGTCAACCGATGCGGCCGAGGTCGTTCAGCTGTTGGCCGCGCCGTGGTATGTCGAGCGCCTCGACAAGCTGGCCGACGAGCTCGGCCGCGACCCGGCCGGCGTGCGCGCGGAGGCCGCGGGCTACCTGCGCGAGATGTCGGCCTCGCTGGAGGAGCGGGCGGTACGGGCCTGGCGCAGCTTCTCCTGCTGGCTGATGCGGGCCTACGACATTCTCGTCGACGAGGATCAGATCGCGGCGCTGCGCAAGCTGGATCGCAAAGCGACGCTGGCATTTGCCTTTTCGCATCGCTCGTATCTGGACGGCATGCTGTTGCCGGAGGTGATCCAGGCCAACCGGCTCTCGCCCGCGCTGACGTTCGGCGGCGCGAACCTCAACTTCTTCCCGATGGGCGCCTGGGCCAAGCGCACCGGGGCGATCTTCATTCGGCGGCAGACCAAAGACATTCCCGTCTACCGCTTCGTGCTGCGCGCCTACGCCGCGCAGCTGGTGCAAAACCACG
Organism: Mycobacterium sp. SP-6446; assembly: GCF_001954045.1. Classification (NCBI taxonomy): domain Bacteria; kingdom Bacillati; phylum Actinomycetota; class Actinomycetes; order Mycobacteriales; family Mycobacteriaceae; genus Mycobacterium; species Mycobacterium sp. SP-6446. The sequence continues at coordinate 1,793 of NZ_MBEM01000035.1, forward strand.
CCAACCTGACCTGGTCGATCGAAGGCGGCCGGACCCGGACCGGCAAGCTGCGGCCCCCGGTGTTCGGAATCCTGCGCTACATCAGCGACGCCGTCGACGAAATCGACGGTCCCGAGGTGTATTTGGTGCCGACCTCCATCGTGTATGACCAACTGCACGAGGTGGAGGCCATGACCACCGAGGCCTACGGCGCGACCAAGCGGCCCGAAGACTTCCGCTTCCTGATCCGGCTGGCCCGCCAGCAAGGGGAGCGCCTGGGCCGCGCCTACCTGGATTTCGGCGAGCCGCTGCCGCTGCGCAAGCGCCTCGAGGAATTGCGTGCCGAGGAATCCGGCGCCGGGACGGAGATCGAACGGATCGCGCTGGACGTCGAGCACCGGATCAACCGCGCCACGCCGGTCACGCCCACCGCGGTGGTGAGCCTCGCGCTGCTGGGTGCGGACCGGTCGCTGTCCATCAGCGAGGTGCTGGCCACCGTGCGGCCCCTGGCGAGCTACATCGCGGCACGGAACTGGGCGGTGGCCGGCGCCGCGGACCTGACGAACCGCTCCACGATCCGGTGGACCCTGCACCAGCTGGTCGCCTCCGGCGTCGTAAGCGTGTATGACGCGGGCACCGAACCGGTCTGGGGCATCGGCGAGGACCAGCACCTGGTCGCCGCGTTCTACCGCAACACCGCCATCCACATCCTGGTCGACCGCGCCATCGCCGAGACCGCGCTGCTGGCCGCGTCGGAAATGTCGGAAGACGGCCTGGTGGCACCGGCGTCCGTGCGCGACGAGGCGCTGAGCCTTCGCGAGCTGCTCAAGTTCGAGTTCTTGTTCTCGGCCCGCGCACAGTTCGAGAAGGACCTCGCCGACGAGGTACGCCTGATCGGGCCGGTGGAAGACACCACCAAGCCCGCGAGCTCGGCCCAGGTGCGGCGGCTGCTGGAGCGGGCGGACCTGCTGCTCGCCCATCTGGTGCTGCGCCCCTTCCTGGACGCGTACCACATCGTCGCCGACCGGCTGGCCTCCCACGAGGACGAATCGTTCGACGAGCAGGCGTTCCTCACCGAGTGCCTCGAGGTGGGCAAGCAGTGGGAGCTGCAGCGCCGCATCGCCAGCGCCGAGTCGAGGTCGATGGAGTTGTTCAAGACCGCGTTGCGCCTGGCGCGGCATCGCGAGCTGGTGGACGGCTTCGAGTACCCAGACATCGCGGAGCGGCGGCGGCAGTTCGCGGACGAGATCGCGACGGCCATCCGCCGGGTCAACGCCATCGCCGAGCTCGCCAGGACGCGCTAAGGAGCCCCCAGCGCTAGACTGCCGCCCGTGCTTATTGAGGGGATTTCCAACGTCTGACAAATCCGACGCGCAGGGCCGCCCGCTGATCGGGTTCATCACGCGGGACAACGCACCCCCGATCGGCCCGGCGCCGATCACACGGACGTGGATGTCGGAGATGTCGGAGCAGCGGATCGGTTGGCCCAGCCGGTGTCTGCCGATGCTGATCGCCAACCAGAGCGGATGGGAGCTGCGCAATCCGTGCGCGTTCACGGCCACCTGGATGGATCAGGGCGGCGTGGACGTACTGGTCGCACCCGATAGTCGCGAGCCCGGCCAGTTCCTGCCGTCCAGCCATTTCGGTAACGGCATCCTGACGTGGCACCTGCCGATGCTGTTCCGCACCCCTCCCGGATACAACCTGTTGGTCCGCGGGCCGGCGAACTATCCGAAGGACGCCGTGTCCCCGTTGGAGGGCGTCGTCGAAACCGACTGGGCGAGTGCGAGTTTCAGCATGAGCTGGAAATTCACCCGCAAGCTGATGCCGGTTCGGTTCGAGGTCGACGAGCCGATCGGCATGATCGTTCCGCAACGCCGGGCCGAGCTCGAGGAATTCGCCCCCGAGCTTCGGCGCATCGAGTCCGACGAGGAGCTGCGGCGCAAGCACGAGCTCTTCCTTCGCTCCCGCGACGACGCGGGGCGGATCCAGGCGGCGGCGGACGTCGCCGGTGGCGAGCGACTGGATTGGGAAGGCGACTACACGAAGGGCCGGCACCGCGACGGCGAGGCCGGCGCACCGGATCACCAGACCCGGCGTCATCTGCGTCCCTTCGCTCAGCCGTAAGGTGAGGGACATGCCGCTTTCAGGTGAATACGCACCCAGCCCATGGGATTGGTCCCGCGAACAAGCCGACAAGTATGCCGAATCTGGCGGACAGGATGCGGCGGACATGAAGGGCAAGCCCATCATTCTGCTGACCACCGTCGGCGCCAAGACCGGCAAACTCCGCAAGACCCCGTTGATGCGGGTCGAGCACAACGGCGAGTACGCCGTCGTCGCCTCGCTCGGCGGGGCCCCGAAGAACCCGGTCTGGTACCACAACATCGTCAAGAACCCGCGCGTCGAGCTGCAGGACGGCGCCGTCACGCGCGACTACGACGCCCGCGAGGTGTTCGGCGAGGAAAAAGCCACCTGGTGGGAGCGCGCCGTCGAGGCCTGGCCCGACTACGCCGAGTACCAGAAAAAGACCGAACGCCAGATTCCGGTGTTCGTGCTGACGCCGGTGAACTGAGCCGCTTTCGCAGGTTGAGGGCGCGACATGGCACGATTGACCGGTGTCCGCTGAACTGAGTCAGAGCCCGCACGAGTCGCCGCTGTCCGCGGCCGACATCGACGCCGCGGCCAAGCGGATCTCGCCGGTGGTCACGCCCACCCCGTTGCAGCGCAGTGATCGGCTGTCGGCGATCACCGGCGCGCAGGTCTACCTGAAGCGCGAAGACCTGCAAACCGTGCGCTCCTACAAGCTGCGCGGCGCCTACAACCTGCTGGTGCAGCTGTCCGCCGAGGAGACGGCGGCCGGCGTGGTGTGCTCCTCGGCGGGTAACCACGCGCAGGGCTTCGCGTACGCGTGCCGGGCGTTGGGTGTGCGCGGCCGCGTCTACGTGCCGGCGAAGACGCCCCGGCAGAAGCTCGACCGGATCCGCTACCACGGCGGGGAGTTCATCGAGCTGATCGTCGGGGGACGGACCTACGACCTGGCCGCCGAGGCGGCGCTGGCCGACGTGGAGAGCACCGGCGCCACGCTGGTGCCGCCGTTCGACGATCTGCGCACCATCGCCGGCCAGGGCACCATCGCCGTCGAGCTGCTTTCACAACTCGACGCCCTTGGTGTGGGGGAGCCCGACCTGGTAGTGGTCCCGGTCGGCGGCGGCGGTTGCATCGCCGGCATCACCACGTACCTGGCCGAGCGGACCGCGAACACCGCGGTGTTGGGCATCGAGCCCGCCGGAGCCGCCGCGATGATGGCCGCGCTGGCCGCCGGCGAACCGGTGACGCTGGACCACGTCGACCAGTTCGTCGACGGCGCCGCGGTCAAGCGGGCGGGAACGCTGACCTACGCCGCGCTGGCCGCCGCCGGCGACATGGTGTCGATCACGACGATCGACGAGGGCGCCGTGTGCACCGCGATGCTCGACCTCTACCAGAACGAGGGCATCATCGCCGAGCCGGCCGGCGCGCTCTCGGTGGCCGGCCTGCTGGAAGCCGACGTCGAGCCGGGCTCCACCGTCGTGTGCCTGATCTCGGGCGGCAACAACGACGTCTCGCGCTACGGTGAGGTGCTCGAGCGCTCGCTGGTGCACCTCGGCCTCAAGCACTACTTCCTGGTGGACTTCCCGCAGGAGCCTGGTGCGCTGCGCCGGTTCCTCGACGAGGTGCTCGGGCCCAACGACGACATCACCTTGTTCGAGTACGTCAAGCGCAACAACCGCGAGACGGGTGAGGCACTCGTCGGCATCCAGCTGGGATCGTCCGCGGACCTCGACGGCCTGCTGGCCCGGATTCGGGCGACCGACATCCACGTCGAGACTCTGCAGCCGGATTCGCCCGCTTACCGGTACCTGCTGTAGACCGGCGGCTAGCGCGAGTAGGCCGCCAGGTACGGCGGCAGCGGGGTATCGGGATCAAGGTCGTCGTCCGGAACCGGCTTTCCGGCCGACAGGCCCAGCGGCAGCACCCCGGCCCAGTGCGGCAGCGGCAAATCCTCCGGCTCGTCGGCGGGCCCGCCGCTGCGCACCTTGGCGGAGACCTCGACGAGGTCGAGCGCGAGCACGGACGTCGCGGCGAGCTCGCGCGCGTTCGGGGGCCTGCAGTCGGCGGCGCGCCCCGGCGCGATGTGATCGAGCAGCGATCCCAGCGCCCGCCGCTTCTCCTCCGGATCATCGACCACCCGCGCATCACCCACCACGACGACCGAGCGATACACCAGCGAATGGTGTAGCGCCGAGCGGGCCAGCACCAGCCCGTCGACCAGCGTGGCGGTGACGCAGACGGGCAGGCCCGACGCCTTGGCGCCGGCCGCCTTGGCCGCGAGCATCGGGCCGCTGCCGGTGGAACCGTGCAGGTAGAGGGTTTCGCCGTGGCGGGCATGCGTCGTGGGCAAGACCACCGGCCGCCCGGCGCCGAGGTAGCCGAGGTGACAGATCAGGGACTCGTCCAGGATCCGGTGCACGGTGTCGCGGTCGTAGCGGGCGCGTTCCCGGTAGCGGGTGGGCGTGGTGCGCGGGGTGGGGCGGTAGTCCAATGGATTGCCTCTGCGATTGTAATAGTACATAATATCGACTGTGCCAGTGCAATACAGCATAGCGGGGTCGGGCGCGGAATCCATAGCCGCCGACGTGGAAGAGGCGATCTCGACGGGCAGGCTGGCGCCCGGCGACGCGCTGCCGCCGATCCGCGACCTGGCCGCCCGGCTCGGTGTGAACCCGAATACCGCCGCCGCCGCCTACCGCCTGCTGCGCGATCGCGGCGCCGTCGAGACCGCGGGCCGGCGCGGCACGCGGGTGCGCCACCGCCCCGCGACCACCCCGCGCTCCCTGTTCGGGCTCGACGTTCCCGCCGGGGTCCGCGATCTGTCGACCGGCAACCCGGACCCGGAACTACTGCCCATCGCAGCGGCCCCCGCTCCCGTCGTCCGCCCGGTGCTCTACGGCGAACCGGCCATGTCGCCCGACCTGGTCGACCACGCCCGCGCGGCGTTGGGCGCCGACGGCGTTCCGGCCGGACATCTCGCGGTGACCAGCGGCGCGCTGGACGGCATCGAGCGGGCGCTCACCGCGCACCTGCGCCCGGGTGATCGGGTGGCCGTCGAGGATCCCGGCTGGGCCAACCTGTTGGATCTGCTTGCGGCGCTGGGGCTTTCGGCCGAGCCGGTGCGGGTCGACGACGACGGGCCGCTGGTGGCCGACGTCGTCCGGGCGCTGGATCGCGGGGTGCGCGCGCTGGTGGTCACCAATCGCGCGCAGAACCCGACGGGTACGGCGCTGTCGTCGGATCGCACGGACGCGCTGCGCGGCGTGCTGTCCGACCGATCCGATGACCTGCTGCTGGTCGAGGACGATCACTGCGCGGGCATCTCCGGCGCCGCACTGCACACCCTGGCCGGGTCGACCACCCGTTGGGCCTTCGTGCGCTCGGCGTCCAAGGCGTACGGCCCCGACCTGCGGGTGGCCGTCCTGGCCGGGGACCACCGCACCGTCGAGCGGGTGCACGGCCGGCTGCGGCTCGGGCCGGGCTGGGTCAGCCGCATCCTGCAGGCGCTGGCGGTCGGCCTATGGTCGGACGAGGCCGCGACGCGGCTCATCGCCAAGGCCGAAGAGCGATACGCCTCCACGCGCACGCGGTTGCGCACCGCCCTGGCCGAGCGGGGGGTCACCGCTTTCGGCCGGTCCGGGCTGAACGTGTGGATCCCGGTCCCGGACGAGACCGTCGCGATCACCCGGCTGCTGGGCGCGGGCTGGGCGGCGGCGCCGGGCACGCGGTTTCGCATTCGCACCGGGCCCGGCATGCGCATCACGATCGCGGACCTCGCCGCCGAGGAGATCGATCCGCTTGCCGATGCCGTCGCCGCGGCGGTGCGTGGAACCGGACGGTCCAGCGTGTAGCTCGCGCGGGCTCCTAGTTTGTTGTAACCCCTTGTGTCACTTTGGCTTCAGCGGTCCCAGCGCGGCGATTCTTGTCGGTGGCCGTTTCTAGGATGGGGGTATGGGTTCGAGCACGCGTGAGGAAGTCCAAGAGGATTTCGACGCTGCGCGCGACGGTATCGCGCATTCTCGAGCATTCTTAAGACACGGTGGAGTTTGACCCGGAACCCGACCCCGACGACCCCGAAAGCCCGGACGTGTTGGAGCGCATGCGCCGCGACCGGGCCCGACCCTACTGCTGACCGTCGGAACGCCACAACAGGGAATGCCACGGCTTGGGTGAAGCTCTCAGCGATACAGTCGAACCCGGGAGAACGAGGTAGCTGTCGGGCCGGAGGCGATCATTCGAGCGAGATTCCTAAACCTAAGGCTGTCTCTACGATCTGGCGGAGAGTCTCGACCGAGACGCCGGCAGAAGTGAATTGGTCGTAGATGCGCTTAACCTCGTGGCCGCCGAAGAACTGACCAGTGGTCGACTTCAACAGATGCTGAACCAGTTGTGCGATCTTGTCTGGCGCACGGTTGATCTGATCCTGTCCGAGATCGTGGAGAAAGAGGTCGTGGAGTTTGAGGCCCTCGTTTTCTGTTTGCAGAAGGAGGTCAATCGCGTCTGACATCGAATCGCCAAGGAACAGCACCCAATTCGCCATTACGGATGCTTCTGCTGGGTCAAGTATGCGAGGGACGCTCTTTACGCGGTCAGTCATGTAGTCTCTGATCCATCGCACCCATTGCGCTTCAACGGCGTTGGTTCCGAGTGAATCAAGCTGGAATCTAATTGCCTTCGCCCAAGCGACGCGATCCTCTACGGTGCCTTTCGTGATCAGATCTCTTATCCATGAGCGGGGGTCGTCTGTATCAGTTGCTACAGCAATGACCGCCAGTAACTGCGGCAGGTTGCGTTGACCAGGTTTGTCGAGCTGGTCGCGGTGATCGACGGTTGACACAAGCATCGCGAGGAATCCGTCCTCTAGGAGCTTGGCTGTCCATCCGCCGTGCGATAGGAAGCCGCTCCATGCCCTGGTTGCGCGAGGTTCATTTTCCCAGTTGAAAAGTGGGATCAAGTAGAGCTTGGACCACTCGGGGTCAGCCCGGTATAGGAAGTGCAGATACCGGCAAAGCATTATCTCAACTGCTTCGTTTCGCTGGTAGTCATCAGCGATCAGCTCAGCAAGGTAATCGGCGATCTCGGGCGGGATGCCTTTCCAGGTCTCGGGCGCACCGTTCCAAAGATGGCCAATTCTTTCGATCCAAAACTCGGTGAGGTTGCCCGCAGGATGGTTGATGGCCCTCATGGCGTAGCCGTTCGCGGACCACGAGTCAGGGGCCGTCAAGGGGATTCTGTTCCAGCACTCCTTTGCGAGCGCCTCGCTTTCTACGAACCTGAACCACTCGACCGGGGTTGCCCCTGAAAACCCATAGCCGCCGAGCATCGCCGTCACCAAACCCAGAATGGGGTCTAGTGTCAATGCGCGAATCCGATCCAGAATTTGCGGGACAAGCTCAGAGATGGGTTGAGACATCGCCCACCCCCTGACGACGGCCTGGTCGATCGCCGCATGCCCAGATCCGACCGCGTCGAGGACGTCGAATCCAAGTTTTGGCCACTCCACAACGACATCAGTTAGAGCCCCCGCGAGCCGGTCCCATCGCCTTTCGTCATCCCAGTTTGTCGTCGTAGCCTCACAGGCCACCAAAGCCGCAGCTGTCGACGAGAGATCCTCAACGAGCTTTTGATGAAGTTCAATCTTGTCCGTCGGCGGAGCTAACGACCAAGCCGAATCTTTGGGAACCTCTCGGTGTTGAGCTACTACCTCCGGATGGGCCTCGGCGAGAGCGGCCAGAGCTTCCGCAATCAGTTCACTCTTCATCAGTAACAACCGCAGCAATCTTTGTCAGGAAATCGTAAGCCCGGTGAGGTGCATACTGGTCGTCGTCCCAATGCTGTCGAATGTCGTTGATCAGCGACGTAAACACTTCCTCGCCCACTGAAGCGCATGTTTCAAGAACGAGGTAGGTAGTTTCGTTTCGCAAGGCGCGGTCTTGCAACCAACCGGTAGAGAGTAACCAACCCAATTTGTCCGAGGCCGTTTTATCAGATCTGTTCGTCCATCCGTGCACTGCCAGCCGGCGCAGAAGAGTGACATCACTGGCCGCCCAAGCTTCCAGTCGGGCCTGCCCGTTGGGAACATCGGCCGCTAACAACGACTCCAAGCACTCGCGAGCGACATCGACAAGAAAACCCAGCGGACTGCTTAGATCATGATCCTCGGCGACAATCGTGGCGCGCCAGTCGCTTGGCCTTTCTCGGTCAGACTCGCTAGCCGCCTGCAACTGTCGATCGGCGCGGCGGATGTGGCGGTCAACGATATCGACAAGCTGCAGGGCGTACTCACCGATGAACGGTCGAAATGTGTTCTGCCACAGGTCGCGCAGAGTGGTGTCGCTATCACGCATTACTGGCTCGAACGAGGTGCCGAAGAGTTGGGAGTAGGTTGGAGTCGGCAGTATTCGCGGTTCCGTCAAGTAGTCGAACAGGAACAGCGCAGTTGCGGGATCGACCTCCATGGATGAGGCATCGAGCATCGAGCCGAGGAAGCTGGCCTTGAAGCGATTTTCTCTGCTGTTGGTGACGATGAAGAGCCATCGGCGCATGCGCTCAGGTAGAGGGCTGGCCTGTATGGACAACTGCCGCGATATCGCGAATAGGAGGTCGTCGCTTAGGTATCCGTTCGCGTTAGTGACCATTTGAAACGCTGCGTCGGAAACGTCGTCGTCTGTGACGTAGTTCTCGGCGAACCAGAGCGCCAGTTCGTAGGTAATCTCCGCCGCGACACTCGGCGACGGATGAAACAACGTCGCGAATTCGGGCCGCCCTTCGGCCCACTGCAACCATGCTTTGCCGCGAGCGTACTGACGGAAGAATCTGACGGTGTCTCTATCCCCGAGAACGGTTTCGAGGTATGAGACCGACTCGGGCACCGGCGAGGGGTCTTGATTTGCCACAAGTTCTTTGATGCGGTTGCGACTACCGAGCAGTCCCTCTGTGCTGTGAGCGGCCCAAGTGTTCAGTACCTTTGGTTGGTCGTTGAATGAGCACGCGATCGGCGCGATGCCAAGTCGGCGCCAAAACAAGGTCTCTCCTGAATCCGGTTCCGGCGTCAGAACATATCTCTTCTCTGACCGGCCTCCTAGCCCCCGTGCGAGATATTTCATAATGGTGTCGTTGTGGCTGTAGCCCACAAAGAGAACGGATAGGCGGCGAACATCCGATCGAGAAAGCGTGCTGCCCAAGCGTCGTTGAGGTAGGCCTTACCGAAATCTTCATCCGTAGCGACCAATCGGCGGTGCTCCTGGTCCAAGCGGCCGTGGATGTAGACGATGCCGGTGAAGTCGTCCCCCATCGGAAGAGCCGGACCGAGATAGTTACCTACGTTGTTGCTCTCGAGCAATGTTGACAGGTGTAAATCGTAGTTGGTTGTTATCAATCTGACTGTCGATGAAGACGCAAGGTTGACCACGGCCTTGTGCAGCGGAGAGGGACGGGAGCCCTCTCGTGAAACGAGCTCGAATATTCGTCGATGAACATCAACGCCATAGTCGTCCTTAATCCGTCCGAGTATCTCGTCCAGAGGCAATTCATCAAGGTCGCTATCTGTGAAAATGTCCTCCAGGTTGCTTTGGTTTCGTATCTGCTTCACGAGATCTTTGAAACCTGGGAGTGCAGACGGTGGTCCCATTGAAGCGCCCGCACCCACAAAGATGACCAGTCTGCCCGCGGCATGCTCCTCAATGAGAGACGCGGGGAGGTCAACGCCGCCTAGATACATGACCAAAGACTACAAATTCTGTCTGCGTAAGTTACCTGTTGCATGCCATCAAAGCCCTCCGCCCAAGTCACGAGCTCTGCGATGAGGCTTAAAAACATCCTCTCACCTGCGGTAATTCTGGTGCGCGATAATGGGATTGAACCAAATGACCGCCTTCGAGTACAAATGGAGGGCGGGCGTGGGCTGAAGTATGCTTCGCAGATTCGCGGACGACCCAGGTCCAATCAGTTCCACCACCCCGAACGATTCCTCCGCGACGACGACGAACCCGTTTGACGGCTACCCGGCGACCCGCAGAATGGCGAACGAATGCGCCGGCAGCTCAGTGGTTTCCCGACCGACCGTCGGCTCGCCCCACGCCAGCACCACCTCACCGGCGACCGGCACCGTCACCTGACCAGGGCTCATGTTGCACGCGATGCGTAACCGGCCGCGGTGCAACACAATCCAGGCTTGCTCCTCGTCGTAGTCGACGGCGAGGTGGTCCAGCCACGGGTCGGCCAGGTCGGCCTCGGTGCGGCGCAGTGCGATCAGGTCGCGATAGAGCCGCAGCAAGCGGGCATGCTCGCCGGAGCCGACCTCGTCCCAATTGAGCTTGGAGCGCAGAAACGTCTGCGGGTCCTGCGGGTCGGGTATCTCCCCTTTCGTTGAGGCGTCCCAGCCGTGCTCGGCGAATTCGGCTTTACGGCCCTCGGCGGTGGCCCGGGCCAGCTCCGGTTCGGGGTGTGAGCTGAAAAACTGAAACGGGGTCGAGGCGCCCCACTCCTCGCCCATGAAAAGCATTGCGGTGTAGGGAGAGCCGAGTACCAGGGCGGCCTTGATGGCCAGCTGGCCGGCGGTGAGGCGCTGCGATGGGCGATCGCCGAGCGCCCGGTTGCCCACCTGATCGTGGGTGCAGGTGTAGGCGAGCAGCCTGGTCGCGGAGATGCCAAACCCCTCGGAGGTATCCAGCGGCCGCCCGTGCCGGCGCCGGCGAAACGATGAATAGGTGCCGGCGTGGAAGTACCCGCGGCGCAGGGTCTTCGCCAGCGTGGCCAGCGAGCCGAAGTCGGCGTAGTAGCCCTGCCGCTCACCGGATACCGCCGTATGGATCGCGTGGTGGATGTCGTCATCCCATTGCGCGGTGATGCCGTAACCGTTGCGGTCGCGGGGCGTGATCAGCCGCGGGTCGTTGAGATCGCTTTCGGCGACCAGCGACAGCGGGCGGCCCAGCTGCCTTGCCAGCCAATCGGTTTCGGCGGCGAGCTCCTCGAGGATGTGGATGGCCGTGGTGTCCACCAGCGCGTGTACCGCGTCGAGCCGCAGGCCGTCGGCGTGGAAGTCACGCATCCAGCGCAGCGCGCATCCGATGATGTAGCGGCGCACCTCGTCGGAGTCGGCGTCGGCGATGTTGATGCCTTCCCCCCACGGGTTGCTGGCCGACGAAAGGTAGGGGCCGAAGCGGGGCAGGTAGTTGCCCGAGGGGCCGAAGTGGTTGAACACCGCGTCGATCAATACCCCCAGACCGCGCGCGTGGCAGGCGTCGACGAAGCGCACCAGGCCGTCGGGCCCGCCGTAGGGTTCGTGCACGCTGTACCACAACACTCCGTCATATCCCCAGCCGTGTGTTCCGGCAAAGGAATTGACGGGCATCAGCTCGACGAAGTCGACACCGAGATCGGTCAGGTAGTCCAGCCTTTCGACGGCGGCGTCGAAGGTGCCGTCGCGGGTGAAGGTGCCGACGTGCAGTTCGTAGATCACCGCGCCTTCGACCGATCGGCCGGGCCAGGCGGCGTCGGTCCAGGCCGCGGCCGAAGCATCCCACAGCTGCGAGCGGGCGTGCACCCCGTCGGGTTGGCGGGGCGATCGGGGGTCCGGCAGGACGGTGGGGTCGTCGTCGAGCAGGAATCCGTACCTGGCGTCCGGCGCCGTGTCGACCGACGTGTGCCACCAGCCGTCACCCGAGCGCGTCATCGCGTGCGCCTCGCCGTCTGGGCCGTTTAGGTCGAGGCGCACCTCCGCGGGTTTGGGCGCCCAGACGCGGAATTCACTCATGGTCGCGCTCCAGCAGGACGACGGGCAGGTCCGCGAACAATTCGGCGGTCGACGTCGGTCCGCTGGCCATGGCGCCGGTGAGGGTGTCGGTCCAGGAGCCCTCGGGCAACGGCAGGACGGTGTTACCCCAGCCGGTTTCGGCCAGCCGCACGGTCCAGCGGGTGACCGCGACCAGGACGTCCTGGCCTTCCCAGCCGCGGCGGAACGCCACCACGTGATCGCCGGCTTCCCCGTCGGCCAGCACGGGAAGGTATGAGCCGCGCAGAAAACTGTCCGGCCGGGAGCGCCGCAGCGCCAGCGCCGCGGTGACGACGCGAATCTTGGGGTGCCGCAACTCTTTCAGCGCGGCCCTGCGGGCTCCGTAGTCGACCGGGCGGCGGTTGTCCGGGTCCACCAGGCTGTCGTCCCACAGCTCGGTGCCCTGGTAGACGTCGGGGATGCCGGGCACCGTCAGGGCGAGCAGCTTCTGACCCAGGGAGTCGCTCGCGGCGTGCGGATTGAGTTGGGCGACAAGCTCGGTCAGTGCGGGCGCCACGGGCCCGTCGAGCACGGTATCCAGCCAGCGGTGCACCTCCTCCTCGAACGCCGGGTCCGGCTCGTTCCACGAGGTGTGTAGGCCGGCCTCCCGGATCGCCTTCTCGGCGTACCGGTGCAGCCGACCGCGCAGCTCTTCGGTGACCTCGCCGCCCACCGGCCAGACCCCGAAGATGTTCTGCCACAGGAATCGCCCGGTCGCGGGATCCGGGGAGGGGGCCGCAATTTCCCAACGGGCGAGAAACTCGGTCCACAGCGACGGCACCTGCGACAGCACGCCGATGCGGGCCCGCACGTCCTCGCCGCGCTTGGTGTCGTGTGTGGTGAGCGTTGTCATCGCCTGCGGCCATGTCCGAGCACGGGTGGCGGCGCGGTGGTGAAACTCGGCGACGCTCACGCCGAACCGGCGCGGCTCGCCGCCCACCTCGTTCAGCGACACCAGTCGCGCGTCGCGGTAGAACAGGCAGTCCTCGGTTGCCTTGGCGGTCACGGCGCCGCACAGCTGCTGCAGGCGGGTGGCAGGCTCTGCGTCAGCGGCCAGCGCCGCGGCGATCAGCTGCAGCGCCGGCCCCAATTGTGGTGCCGCCGCTTGGGTTTCGGCCAGCGCGGTGGGCAGGATCGCGGCCAGGCCAGGGTAGTCGCAGCGGTATACCCCGATGTGGCTGAGCAGGGCGGTCACCGCCTCGGGCAGCTGCGGATGATCGGTGCCGGCCGCTGCCGTGATGGACCTCCGCAGCCTGTCCAGTTCGCTGGCCAGGGTGTCGGTGGCCGCATGGATCTTGAGGTCGCGCAACAGTTCCGGCATCGCGTGATAGTCCGTACCGGCCGATTCGACGAGCGCCGTGAGCGCGGGCGCCCCGGCGGGGTCGATGAAGACCCCGCCCACCTCGCGCAGCGCGTCGTAGCCGGTGGTTCCGGCGACCGGCAGCGTGGGTTCCAGCGCTTCGTCGACGGCGAGGATCTTTTCGATCACGATCCAGGCGTCCGGACCGACGAGGTCGCGCAGCCTTGCCAAATACCCACAGGGATCGGACAACCCGTCGGGATGGTCGATGCGCACGCCGTCGACCAGACCCTCCTCGAACCAGCGGGCGACTTCGGCGTGGCTGGCCTCGAACACCGCGCGGTCTTCCTGCCGCAGGCCGGCCAGCGACGTGATCGAGAAGAAGCGGCGGTACCCACAGACCCCGTTTCGCCAGCCGACCAACCGGTAGTGCTGGCGAGCGTGGACCTCCGGTCCGGTGCCACCGCCCGTGCCGGGGGCGATAGGCAAGGCCAGCTGGCCCAGTCGCAGCAGCTCCCCGTCGACGGTCAGGTCGGCGGCGTCGTCGTCGGAACCCAACAGCGGCAGGATGATTCGCCCGTCGCCGACGTCCCAGTCGATGTCGAAGAATGGCGCGTACGGCGAGGACCGGCCGTGCCGCAGCACGTCCCACCACCACGCGTTCTGCTCGGGTTTGTCGATGCCGACGTGGTTGGGCACGATGTCGACGACCAGGCCCATGCCGCGCGCGCGGGCCGCCGCCGACAGCCGTGCGAGGCCGTCGGGCCCGCCCAGCTCCGGCGACACGGTCGTCGGGTCGGTGACGTCGTATCCATGGCTGGACCCCCGGGCCGCGGTCAGGATCGGCGACAGGTACAGATGCGAGACACCGAGGTCGTCGAGGTAGTCCAGCAGGTTCTCGGCGTCGGCGAGGGTGAACCCGAATCCGCTGGACTCACCACGCAGCTGTAACCGGTAGGTTGCCCGGACCGGAAAAGCCATGCGTCAGGCGGTCTTACGCAGGATCAGCAACGAGCGGGCCGGCACTTCGAACTTCTCTTCGGCCGCCACGACCGAATCGGCGTCGCCGGCGGGGTGATTCGTGTCCAGCTCGACGGTCCACTCCCGCGCGTAGTCGTCGTGCGGGGCGACGAACTCCACGTAGTCGTCGTGGGCGTTGAAGCACAACAGAAACGAGTCATCGACCACGTGCTCGCCGCGGGCATCGGGCGCGGCGATGGCGTCGCCGTTGAGAAACACCGCCACACAGCGATGGTGGAAGCTCTTGTTCCAATCCTCGTGGGTCATCTCCCGCCCGCCCGGGGTCAGCCAGGCGATATCGCGAACCTCGTCGCCGGTTCGGATCAGCTCGCCCTCGAAGAACCGGCGCCGGCGGAACACCGGATGATCCTTGCGCAGGGTCGTGGCCTTGCGCGCGAATGCCAGCAGGTCGGCGTTCTTGTCGACCAAAGACCAATCCATCCAAGACAATTCGGAGTCCTGGCAGTAGACGTTGTTGTTGCCGTTCTGCGACCGTCCGATCTCGTCGCCATGCGCGATCATCGGCGTGCCCTGGCTGACCATCAGGGTGGCCCAGAAGTTGCGCATCTGGCGGCAACGCAGCTCGACGATCTCCGGGTCGTCGGTGGGGCCCTCGACGCCACAGTTCCACGATCGGTTGTGGCTTTCCCCGTCGCGATTGTCCTCGCCGTTGGCCTCGTTGTGCTTTTCGTTGTAGGACACCAGGTCGTTGAGGGTGAACCCGTCGTGGGCGGTGACAAAGTTGATGCTCGCGCTGGGGCGCCGGCCGGTGACTTCGTAGAGGTCCGACGACCCGGTCAGCCGGGACGCGAACTCGCCGAGGGTTGCGGGCTCGCCCCGCCAGTAGTCACGCACAGTATCCCGGTACTTCCCGTTCCACTCGGTCCACAAACCCGGGAAATTGCCGACCTGATAGCCGCCCTCGCCGACATCCCACGGCTCGGCGATCAGCTTGACCTGGCTGACGATCGGATCCTGTTGCACCAGATCGAAAAACGCGCTCAGCCGGTCGACGTCGTGCAACTCGCGGGCCAGCGTGGAAGCCAGGTCGAACCGGAACCCGTCGACGTGCATCTCGGTCACCCAGTAGCGCAGCGAGTCCATGATCAGCTGCAGCACATGCGGATGACGGGCGTTGAGGCTGTTGCCGGTGCCGGTGAAATCCTTGTACAACCGCAGGTCCTCGTCGACCAGCCGGTAGTAGGCCGCGTTGTCGATGCCGCGGAAGTTGATGGTCGGCCCCAGGTGATTGCCTTCGGCGGTGTGGTTGTAGACCACGTCGAGAATGACCTCGATGCCGGCTTCGTGCAGGCTGCGCACCATGGTCTTGAATTCGGCGACGCTGGCGTCGCGGTTGGACGCGTACTGGTTGTGCGGGGCGAAGAACCCGAACGTGTTGTAGCCCCAGTAGTTTCGCAGCCCCAGGTCCAGCAGCCGCGAGTCGTGCATGAACTGGTGAACCGGCATCAATTCCAGCGCCGTGACATTCAGCGACTTGAGGTGCTCGATGACCACCGGGTGGGCCAGCCCGGCATACGTGCCCCGAAGCCCCTCGGGGACACCGGGATGGGTCTGCGTCATGCCCTTGACATGGGCCTCGTAGATGACCGTTTCGTGATACGGCGTGAGCGGCGCCCGGTCGGATCCCCAGTCGAAAAAGGGGTTGCTCACCACGCTGGTCATCGTGTGGCCGAGCGAGTCGACCATCGGGGGCGTGCCGGTGTCGACCCCGTTGGTGTCCGGGTCGACGGCGCTCATGTCATACGAGTACAGCGCCTGGCCGAACGTGAAATCGCCGTGGAAAGCCTTCCCGTACGGGTCGAGCAGCAGCTTGCTCGGGTCGCACCGGTGGCCGGCGGCCGGATCGAACGGCCCGTAGACGCGAAAGCCGTAGCGCTGGCCCGGGGTGATGTTCGGCAGATAGGCGTGCCAGACGTATCCGTCGACCTCGTCCAGGGGGATGCGCGACTCGCCGCCGTTGGCGTCGATCAGACACAGCTCGACCTTGTCGGCGATTTCGGAAAACAGCGAAAAGTTAGTTCCCGCGCCGTCATAGGCGGCCCCGAGCGGATAGGCGTTGCCCGGCCACACGGTGGGCAGGGTAGGTGCGGACTCTTCCGTATCGGGTTCCGCGACGCCCGAAGTCGCGGGTGGATTGTTCGACGGCATCCCTTGACCTTATCCGCGAGCGCTGGGTGCGGCTGCCTCACCACCAACCGGTGTTCGCCGCGATCTGCCGGCCCAGCTCGTGGGCCATCGTCCGCATGTAGGTGGGGGTCAGGTGGTGAGCGCCGTGGTAGATCAGCACGTTCCCTTCAACCGGGCGGCAGACATCTGCGCGGCAGATGGCGTCCGACATGTCGAGCACCTTGAGCAACGGGAACTGCGTGACGAAATCGAGGGTCTGGTTGTGCTCGGCCAGCGCATCGGAACGCTTGATCGCGCACGACTGCGCGTTGCCGCCCTTGGCCAGGCAGTCCGCCGGATCGAACGGTTGGCCGTTCTTGACCAGCCACGGGGTGTCCCGGATGCCGAGGATCGGAATGTTGTTGTCCGACAACGTTTGCCAGATCCCGATGTAGGTGGCGGGCATCACGTCGCCGGTCTTGATGTTCCACGGCCGCGTCGTTGTCGTGAACACGTAGTCGGGACGGTCGGTGATCAGCTTGCTCATCGTGCGTTGGACCCACTCGCGGCACTGCGGGTAGGGCGCGTTGTTGCCCATGATCAACGGGACTTCCTCGGTGGACAACGGGCAGCCCATCTTGAGATAGGTCACGACCTTGAAGTGGTGCGCGTGGCCGAGCACGTCCAGCGCGGGCAGCCAATGTTCGGCGTGCGAGCCGCCGGCCAGCGCGATGGTCCGGGTGGCCGCCTCGTCGCCGTAGGTGCAGTTGACCACCGCGGGGTTGACGAAGTCACTGATGCACCCATCCCTGGTCGAGACCGGGAGGTCTTGCTTGACCTCCAAGACCGTGGGCCGCATCGGCAGCGCCGGGACCCGCACGCGTTCGGTGAGGGCGCGGGCGCCGGGATAGTCCTGCGGGTTGAGCACGCTGAGTTCCTTGCCCGCGGCGCGCAGGACGGTGACGTGCTGACGCCACGTGAACGACGTCGCGGTGAGCGTGACGGCCAGCAGGACCACCGCGGACCCCAGCGCGATCGTCGGCCGGCCGAACCGCGCCGGCCAGGGGAGCGCCGGGGCGACGTCGGTTTGCCTGCCGCTCGTGGTCCGATACCGCAGCGGGTCCTCGACCAGCCGGGTGGTTAGGTGCGCCAGCACCCCGGACACCAGCAATATGGCCGCGCCTTCGACGAAGCCGGCGTGCTTGTGGCCGGTATAGGACAACCAGAAGATGAGCAGCGGCCAGTGCCACAGATACAGCGAGTACGCCATCGCACCCAGGGCAACAAGCGGCCCCGCCGCCAGCAGCCGATTCGGCAGCGGCAGCCGGCCGTGCAGATTGGCCCCCGCGAGGATCATCAGCATGGTGGCCCCGACCGGGACCAGCGCCCATGGGCCGGGGAATTCCCTGACGCCGTCGATCAGGGCGCCGCACGACACGACGGCCGTCAGTGCGACGGCGGCGACGGCGGTGCGCAGCCACATCGGCCAGCGGACGTAGGGCACCACCGCACCGAGGAGCGCGCCCAGCAGCAGCTCCCACGCCCGCGCGAAGCTGTCGTAGTAGGCGATCGATTGGTTGTCGAGATGCGCGACGATCGCGTACCCGAACGAGGCCACCGTCAGCACGGTCAGCAGCACGATGAACAAGGTCCGCAGGTGTGCGCCGAGCCGGCGCCTGAACAGGTAGGCGCACCCGGCCACCAGTAGCAGGAAGGAGATGTAGAACTGGCCCTGCACTGACATCGACCAGATGTGCTGCAACGGGCTCACGGCTTCACCGGCGCGCAGATAATCCGCCGCGGTGTTGGCCAGCTCCCAGTTCTGGTAATAGCCGAGGCTGGCCAGGCTCTGGTCGGCGAACGTCTCCCAGCGGGTTTGCGGTTGCACCAGGATGGTCAGCAACGCGCACCCGGCCAGGACGACGACCAGCGCGGGGACCAGCCGGCGGACCAGCCGCGTCACTTCCGCGATCGGTGACAGCGAAACGGCCGGGTCGAGCGCGGCCCGGAGAATCTTGCCGCCGAAGAAGAACCCGGACAGGGCCAGGAACACGTCCACGCCGCCGGAAACCCGCCCGAACCAGACGTGGAACATCGCGACGAGCGCGATCGCGATGCCGCGCAGCCCGTCGAGGTCGTAGCGATAAAAGCCCGACCTTGCCACCGCCCCTGCCGCCCTGGCAGCGACCGGATTCGCGGTGGCGATCGGCGGCGGAGGCGGCGGCAGGGTCGGCATGGTCGATCGCTAATTTACCGAAAACGCCACCCGCTCCTCAGCGCGAGGAAGCGGGTGGCGGCTGGTCGGGCGGCTGAGGGGTTATCGCACGGTACCGACCTGGGGTTGCCACGGTGCCTGCTGCACGGGCGCCTGCTGCACCGGCGCCTGCTGCGTCGGCGCGGGAACTTGTTGCAGCGGTGCCTGTTGCAGCGGTGCCTGCTGCGTCGGCGACTGCTGTAGCGGGGCCTGCTGTGTGGGCAGCTGCTGCATCGGAACCTGCTGGACCGGGGTTTGCTGGGCCGGAACCTGCTGGGCCGGAACCTGCTGGGCCGGCACCTGCTGGGGGGTTTGCTGAATCGGCGCTTGCTGCAAGGGCGCCTGCGGCCCCGCCTGGGTTCCCAGGACCCGCACCAGGTAGGGGGTCATGCCGTTGCTGCGCACCGGCGAAACCTGGACGACGTCACCCACCTCGAGCATCTGGTTGTTCCCCAGGTACATCGCGACACTCTGCGTGCCCTCCGGGCCGTAGAAGATCATGTCGCCCTTGCGCGCCTGCGACGGCAGGACCTTCTGGCCGACCCGGTAAATCGCGCCGGAGGAACGCGGCAGCTTGATCCCGGCACCCGCGTAGGCGTACTGCATCAGGCCCGAGGCGTCGAATCCGACGGTGTTGATGCCGGTGCCCGTGCCGCGACTCGGGCCGTTGACGCCGCCGCCCGCCCACGAGTACGGCACGCCGCGCTGCGACAGACCGCGCTGGACCACAATGTCGGTGACCTGCTGGTAGTCCATCTGCCGGGCGCCGGGGTCGGCGGCGGCCAGGCCGGAGGTGGCCAGGCCGGCGGTCGCCATCGGGGCCGCCAGCATGGCCAAGCCGATGGCGAAGGAGTAGATGCGTTTCATCGGAGTGCAACCTCTCTGGGCTCGCTCGGGTCGATGGCGACGACCACCACGCCGGGGTCGAACGCCGCCTGATGACTCGGAACGTGAATCAGTCGGTCGCCCGTTGAATCACACCAGTCACTACAGACACTTTTACAACAGAAGTTGCACGCGGAAAATAGCTGGTGAGCCCCACGCGGGATTATTTGTCGGACCGTGACCGGACGGTGACTGGCGCGTCCAATCCCGCATGCGCCGTTGTGATTTCGGTCTCATATCGGTGCGCGGCCGCAAGGTTGGACGAACGTAACCGCGGCCGCGCGCTCAGCGCCGATGACTCAGTGCCAATAACGCTGGCTGAAAACGGTGATCATCGAGGCAGCGGCCGAGCTGACCACCACAATGGCCAGCGCCAAAACGGGCCAGAACGACATGTACCAGCCCTTCAGCAGGGAAACGAAGGGACCGATCCCCGCCGCGGCCACCGCCGCGCCGACGCCACCCCACACCAGCGGATAGATGTACATGTCGATTCCATATGGCACCGGCCCGCACGTCTCGTCCGAGCACACCTCCGGCAGGAAGCCGTAGAGCTTCGACGGCCAGCTCGTCGCCGTGGCCAGGACGATGAGCAACGCCAGCAGCACGACGGTGCAAATCACGTCCCAGGCAGCTACCCGCAGCCGGATGACCCTTGGTGGCTCGGACCGGGATTCGTCGGCGTCGTAGGGCACCGCGGGAGGCTCGGCGGGGTCGTCGGGACGCGGGTGGTCGGGCTGACGCGGCGAAGCCATGCCGTTAGATGCTTCCCGATGGCCGGAGTTTGCGCGACCCGACTGCTTTACGCTCGGTCTCTATGCCTGCGGCGAGGGCCGGGTTGACGCCCGAGCAAATCAGTGCGATCGACGCCGCGCATCTATGGCACCCCTACAGCACGATCGGCAGCGAGGCGGTCGCGCCCGTGGTGGCCGTCGGCGCCCGCGGCGCGCGCCTGATCCTGGTCAGAGACGGCACCCAGATCGACGTGCTGGACGCGATGAGCTCCTGGTGGACGGCGATTCACGGCCACGGCCATCCGGTACTGGACGCGGCGCTGGCCGCGCAACTGGGGACCATGAACCACGTCATGTTCGGCGGGTTGACCCACGAGCCCGCGGCCCGGCTGGCCCAGCTGCTGGTGCAGATCACGCCGGCGGGCCTGGAGACGGTTTTCTTCAGCGACTCGGGGTCGGTGTCGGTGGAGGTCGCCGTCAAGATGGCGCTGCAGTACTGGCGCAGCCGCGGCCGGCCCGGCAAGCACCGGCTGATGACCTGGCGCGGCGGGTATCACGGTGACACCTTCACGCCGATGAGCGTCTGCGACCCGGACGGCGGCATGCACTCGTTGTGGACCGACATCCTGGCGCGGCAGGTGTTCGCCCCGCAGGTGCCACGCGAACACGACCCCGCCTACAGCGCGGCGTTCGAGGACCAGCTGGCCTCCCACGCCGACGAACTCGCGGCCGTGGTCGTCGAACCCGTCGTGCAGGGAGCCGGCGGGATGCGCTTCCACGACCCGCGCTACCTGCGCGACCTGCGCGACATCTGCGATCGCCACGACGTCCTGCTCATTTTCGACGAGATCGCGACCGGCTTCGGGCGCACAGGTGAGCTCTTCGCCGCCGACCATGCCGGGATAAGCCCGGACATCATGTGTGTCGGCAAGGCGCTCACCGGCGGCTACGTCAGCCTGGCCGCCACCCTGTGCACCACCGACATCGCGCAGGCCAGCGGGTTGGCCATGAAGGTTGGCCCGTGCATGAGCGCGCCCGCCTCGCCGGAGCTGATGACCTGAT
>NZ_MBEM01000036.1:0-13586 GCF_001954045.1 Mycobacterium sp. SP-6446
CTGCCCGTATTTGAACCCGGGGCCCTACGACCCGGGCAGGCCGCTGGTGCAGGGCATCCGGGAAGCCAGCACCTTCAGTGGCCGCAGCTCGTCGTGGGTCACCCGGCCGTTCGGCCAGCGGCGGCGGGTCACCGGACGCACCGGCAGCCAGATGTCGCGTTCGCGCGCCCGCGCCAGCGCCGACGCCAGCACCCCGGTCAGCACCATCGCGTCATCGAAGGCGTCGTGCGGCCGCTCCTGCGTCACGCCCCAGTGCGCCGCGAGCGTCTCCAGCCGCAGATTGTCGATGCCGAGGTCAAGGCGGCGGGCCAGCTCGACCGTGCACATGACGCTGTCGACCGGCAGTTCGGCCTCGGCGAGCTCCGCCTCCGCGGCGAGAAATGCGTAGTCGAAGGCGACGTTGTGGGCCACCAGCGTGCGGCCCCGCAGCACCTCGATCACGTCGCCGGCGACGTCGCGGAACTGCGGCTGGTCCTCCAGCATCGCGGCGGTCAGGCCGTGCACGTGGGTGGGCCCGGGGTCCACCCCCGGGTTCAGCAGGCTGACGACGGATTGCTCGACGTTGCCGTCGGCGTCGAGGCCCAGCGCGGCGAGGCTGATGATCCGCGCCTGACCTGGGCGAAAGCCCGATGTCTCGACGTCGATGACGGCCCAACCCCCGTCCGGCTCGCTTGCCGGGCGACCCCAGGACACCCCGTTCATAGCCTGAGGATTGCACGTCGGACCGACATCACCGGTTCGCTGCGCGCCGTGTCGTCAACTAAATCGATGAGGGCGACCCGCGGCACCCGGCGCCGAGCGCCGCGCTTGCGATCGCCCTTAAACTGCGCGGGTGGTCACCACCCGCGCACGCCTGGCACTCGCCGCAGGAGCGAGCGCGCGGTGGGCGTCGCGGGTCACCGGGCGCGGGGCCGGCGCGATGATCGGCGGCCTGGTCGCCATGACGCTCGACCGCTCGATCCTGCGTCAGCTCGGCGCGGGCCGGCGCACCGTCGTCGTCACCGGAACCAACGGCAAGTCCACCACCACCCGGATGACCGTCGCGGCCTTGGGCACGCTCGGCGCCGTCGCAACCAACGCCGAGGGCGCCAACATGGACGCCGGCCTGATCGCCGCACTGGCAGCCAACCGCGACGCGCCGCTCGCGGTCCTGGAAGTCGACGAGATGCACGTGCCGCACGTCTCCGATGCGGTGGAACCCAGCGTCATCGTGCTGCTCAACCTGTCGCGCGACCAGCTGGACCGGGTAGGCGAGATCAACGTGATCGAACGCACGCTGCGCGCCGGCCTGGCCCGGCACCCGCGCGCGGTCGTGGTCGCCAACTGCGACGACGTCCTGATGACGTCGGCCGCCTACGACAGCCCGAACGTGGTGTGGGTGGCCGCGGGTGGGGCGTGGGCGAACGACTCGGTGAGCTGTCCGCGCAGCGGCGAGGTCATCGTCCGCGAGCACGGCCACTGGTATTCGACCGGCGCCGACTTCAAGCGGCCCAGCCCGCAGTGGTGGTTCGACGACGAGACGTTGTACGGGCCCGACGGCGTGGCCCTGCCGATGCGGTTGACGCTGCCGGGCGCGGTGAATCGCGGCAACGCCGCCCAGGCCGTGGCCGCCGCCGTGGCGCTGGGCGCGGACCCGGCCCGGGCCGTCGCGGCCGTCTCGGCGGTCGACGAGGTCGCCGGGCGCTACCGCACGGTCCGCGTCGGCGCGCACGATGCGCGGATCCTGCTGGCGAAGAATCCGGCGGGCTGGCAGGAGGCGCTGTCGATGGTGGACAAGCACGCGGCTGGCGTGGTCATCGCGGTCAACGGGCAGGTGCCCGACGGCGAGGACCTGTCCTGGCTCTGGGACGTGCGCTTCGAGCATTTCGAGGACACCCAGGTAGTCGCCGCCGGGGAACGCGGCACCGACCTGGCGGTGCGGCTGGGATATGCCGGCGTCGACCACACCCTGGTGCACGACACCGTGGCGGCCATCGCGTCGTGCCCGCCGGGGCGGGTGGAGGTCGTCGCCAACTACACCGCGTTCCTTCAGCTGCAGCGGGCATTGGCGCGCCATGGCTGACTCGAGCGTGCGGATCGGGCTGGTGCTGCCCGACGTGATGGGCACCTACGGCGACGGCGGCAACGCCCTGGTGCTGCGCCAGCGGCTGCGGTTGCGCGGCATCGACGCCGAGATCGTCGAGATCACGCTGGCCGATCCGGTGCCGGAATCCTTGGACCTCTACACGCTGGGCGGGGCCGAGGACTACGCGCAGCGGCTGGCCACCAGGCACCTCATCCGGCACCCCGGACTGCAGCGCGCGGCGGACCGCGGCGCACCCGTGCTGGCGATCTGCGCGGCCATCCAGGTGCTCGGGCACTGGTACGAGACATCGGCCGGGGAACGGGTCGAAGGGGTGGGCATGCTGGATTTGACGACAGCACCGCAGGACAAGCGCACCATCGGCGAGCTGGTGACCAAGCCGTTGCTGGCCGGCCTGACCCAGCGCCTCACGGGCTTCGAAAACCACCGCGGCGGAACGGTTTTGGGGGCCGCGGCCGCACCGTTGGGCGCGGTGGTCAAGGGCGCGGGCAACCGGGCCGGCGACGGCATGGACGGCGCGGTCCAGGGCAGTGTGGTCGCCACGTACATGCACGGGCCGTGCCTGGCCCGCAACCCGGAGCTGGCCGACCTGCTGCTGAGCAAGGTGGTGGGCGAACTGGAACCGCTGCAGCTGCCCGAGGTGGAGCTGCTGCGCCGCGAACGACTGGCGGTGCGCTAACCATGCGCGCGAAGATCAGCCCGCGGCTGGCCGCCGGCGCAGCACTGCTCGGCGCTGCCGTGTTCGTCGCATCGCCGACACCGGCGCACGCCGACTACGACGTCCCGAACGGCCGGTACAACGTGCTCTACCAGGACAGCGACAAACCGACCGCCTGGCTTTTCGTCCCATGCGGCTCGGACTGCACCCTGGCGACCTCGCAAGATGGCGGGACGTTTGTCATCAGCTGGGAATTCCACCTCGCCAACGGGCGATGGACGCACAGCGGCACGGCCCAGGCGCGGTGCCCAAACGGCGCATCGGCCCCGGTGAACGTCATTTACAGCTTCGATGCGGTGTCGCTTGCCGGCGAAGGCCTGACGACGACGTCGGACGGGTGCGGTGACGAGCCGGGCAAGACCTTTACCAGGTCATTCCAATTGAGCAAGGTCTGAGGGACGTCAGTCCTCGACGCATAAACCTGTGAACGACACGCCGCGGCAGACCGCAGACCTTCATATCTCGCGATTGCGGCCGCGCCGCGCCTTGCAAAACGTACGGAAAACTGTACATTTGTGCTCATGGACACGCAGGAGAGAACCACCAGCAACCAAACGATGCCTCTGACTGAAGTTCGGGACAACATCAAGACCATCATCGATGACGTTGTGGAGACCGCGACCGAGTACACGATCACGCGGCACGGTAAGCCAGTCGCAGTGATTTTGTCGTTCGAAGAATACGAAGCCCTGGTGGAGACGCTCAACATCCTCAGCGATGACGACACGATGGCAGCAATCACTGAAGCCGAGGCGGAACTTAACGGATGACGCGCAAGACAAAGCGGGCGGTGAAGGATCTCGAGGGCTTGCCAGCCGCCCTGCGAGAGAAGGCCGAGGCGCTAATTCAGGGGCTGGAATCCGAGCCGTCCATCGGATACAAGCTCAAGGGGAAACTGGAGGGCCTGCGATCCGTCCGACTCGGCCGGACACACCGCATCATCTACTCCAGCGCACCAGCTGTGGTCATACTCGCCGTTCGGGGCAGGAAGGACACATATCGGTGAGCTCCGAGCCGTGGGAACAGAAGAAGGATCGACTGTTTTACGTTGCGTTGGCGGCGATGAGCGACGCATGCAATGCACCTGAATTGACGCCCACGTGCCCCTTCTATGTGATTCACGATGGCCGACCCGTATGCGCCGAGGAATGTCGAGACATCCTGGCCGAGAACCTTCCTCCAACCGAGCTACCGGCCACCCTGAGCCTGGGTGCTGATCTGCAGGCGATACCGCGGCCCCGCCCGAGACGCGGACCGGCCGAAGACGCCATTCCCTTCGATGCACGCCAGGTGTACCTGCGGGAGCAGAGCCGACCCGTAGATAGCTGGAGCGTCACGTCGCTCCTTGTAGGACTGAAAGTCGAATTTTCGCGTGCCGGACACCCGCTGGAACCTCCCAACCTGGAACGGGTATTGGAAATCCAGGACGCACTTGAGCACCGCGGGATCGACTTCGACAAAGTACTGCGACACGGAATCGGTCCGAACATCCTCGCAGGAATTCTGCGCCGGGTCGACAAGGCCTCTGCCGACAACGATGCCTACCACGGATGGCTGGTGCTGATTCAGGAAACGGGCCCCGAATGCCTGATTGCGTGGCTTCACAGCGCACCCGTAGCTGATCTGCTGGGGCACCGCCTCAACCAATCCACTGACGAACTCCAGGCCAAGGTCGCTGACATACCTAAGCACCGGGACGCCGATACCGTATGGCTCGTAGAGCGATTCACCGAAACATTCGTGGATCGATGGACGGCGGGGTCGTGGAGGCAAGAGTACCGCTATATGCATTTGGAGCGGAAAGGCTGCTGCCTGCCCGGCGTCATGCGCGAGCGCGTCGTGGACGAACAACAGATTGCCGGGTACCTCGCTGAAGTCGGCTGCCGCCACATTGATGGCCACGACGATGCATCGCATCGGCCGATTAGTGTCGACGAGTTCACCTCTATCGCGCTGCACAACATCAACCGTGGAAAGCGATCTGATGCAGCCGCAATGTACCGCTCCATCGGATTGGCCAGACCCGATGATGGAAGAGTCGCGAACAATCTGGGCTTTTGTCTACTCCCAGATGACCCAGAAGAGGCGAGGCGATGTTTCGAAAGTGCGCTGGCCTCGCCGCACCCGGCAGCACCTGCAGAGATGACTCGGCTAAACCTTGCGCTCGCTCACTACCTATGCGGTGACACCGACGCGGCGGCCAAGGCGGTTGAAGATGCTCGATCATCGCCCCCGGAAGCATGTTCGGCACACCTATGGGACCTCGAGGCAGTTTTTGAGGGTGAGTGGAAAACCGTGCGCGTCACGGAGCTGATGAACTATGCCGATGCACTGGAGCGGTTTATTTCCTCGGGATACATCGATCGCTGACTGATCCGATGCCGGGATCGACCACAATTTCAACAGTCCTCCGCACATATGCCAACGGCCTGGTAAAGCTCAGGCCATGGCCCGGCGGCCGGTGAGTGCGCGGCCCAGCGTCAGCTCGTCGGCGAACTCCAAGTCGCCGCCCATCGGCAGCCCGGACGCGATCCGCGTCACGGTCAGGCCGGGGATGTCCCGCAGGATCCGCACCAGATAGGTCGCGGTCGCCTCGCCCTCGGTATTCGGGTCGGTGGCGATGATCACCTCGGTGATGTCGACATCGTCGACCCGTTCACCGATCCGGCTCAGCAGCTCGCGGATCCGCAGCTGATCGGGGCCGACGCCGGACAGCGGATCGAGCGCACCGCCCAAAACGTGGTAGCGGCCACGGAATTCGCGGGTGCGCTCGACGGCCTGGATGTCCTTCGGCTCCTCGACCACGCACACCACCGACGCGTCGCGACGGGTATCGGAACAGATCCGGCACCGCTCGTCGTCGGAGACGTTGCCGCACACCGCACAGAACCGCACACCGTCGCGAACCTTCGCCAGCACGGCGCTCAGCCGGTCGATATCCGCGGGTTCGACGGACAGCAGGTGGAAGGCGATGCGCTGCGCGCTCTTGGGTCCGATACCCGGCAGCTTGCCGAGCTCGTCGATCAAATCCTGGACGGGTCCCTCGAACATGGCGTTGGGAAGTTCAGAGCCCCGGCATTTGCGTCGGCGGCGCCGGCGGCTGTCCGGGCGGGCCACCCAAGCCGCCGGCCAGCGAGCCCAGCTGCTCCTGCGCCATAGCGGTGACCTGCTTGGAAGCGTCGGCCATGGCGCCGACGATCAGGTCCTGCAGCGTTTCGACGTCCGCGGGGTCGACGACCTTCGGATCGATCTTCACCCCGATCACCTCGCCGCTGCCCTTGACGATGACCTCGACGAGGCCGCCGCCGGCGTGCCCGTGCACCTCGGAGTTCGCGAGCCGTTGCTGCGCTTCCATGAGCTTTTGCTGCATCTGCTGCGCCTGGGCGAGCAGCGCCGACATGTCGCCTCCGGGTTGCATGACAATCCCCTCGCATCTTGGTCTCGAGTTGGTTTCGCCTGTGGATGTCGGGCGATTCGAAACACTCAGCGTAGACCGCGCGACGTTACCTTTGCGCCGTGGACCTACGAGTGAGCAGGCGTGTCGGGATCAAAATGACGATCGGCGCGCTGGTTGCCGCGTCGACGGCGGTGATGCCCAGCGCGTGGGGAGTCCCCGCCAACATCGCCGGCATGGTCGTGTTCATCGATCCCGGCCACAACGGCTCCAACGACGCGTCCATCACGCATCAGGTGCCGACCGGCCGCGGCGGCACCAAGGACTGCCAGACCAGCGGGACGTCGACCAACTCCGGCTACATGGAACACACCTTCACCTGGGACACCGCGCTTCGGGTCCGCGCCGCGTTGAACGCGCTCGGCGTCCGCACCGCCATGTCCCGCAACAACGACACGGGCGTGGGGGCGTGTGTCGACGCGCGCGCGGCCGCGGCCAACGCGTTGCGCCCCAACGCGATCCTGAGCATCCATGCGGACGGCGGCCCGCCGTCCGGGCGGGGGTTCCACGTCAACTATTCGGCCCCGCCGCTCAACCAGGCGCAGGCCGGGCCGTCGGTGCAGTACGCCCGAATCATGCGCGATCAGTTGCAGGCGTCGGGCATTCCGCCCTCCAACTACATTGGCCAGGACGGACTCTACGGGCGGTCGGATCTGGCCGGCCTGAACCTGGCGCAGTATCCGTCGATCCTGGTCGAGTGCGGCAACATGAAGAATCCCGTGGATTCGGCGCTGATGGAGTCGCCCGAGGGCCGGCAGAAGTACGCCGACGCGCTGGTCCGCGGCGTCGCGGGGTTCCTGGCCACCCAGGGCCAGGTGCGCTAGCTTTCGAGTTCCTTTTTCAGGTTGGCCAGCACCTCGGCCTGGATCTTCTTCAGACCCAGTGGCGCAAAGGTCTTTTCGAAGAATCCCTTGACGCCGCCCGCACCGGTCCAGCTGGTCTTCACGGTGACGCTGGATCCCGGGCCCGCGGGAGCCACCGTCCAGTTGGTGACCATGGACGAGTTTGCGTCCTTCTCGATGACGGTGTGGCCGGCGACGTCGACGTTCACCTGTACATCGCGGACCCGTGATTTGGTCGCCTGCAGCCGCCACTTGGCAACCGTTCCGGCGCCCTGCCCGCCTTGGGTGACCTGGTACTCGCTGTACTGCGGGGACAGGATTTTCGGGCGAACGTTCTGATAGTCCGCAACCGCGGCCAGCGTGGCCTCCGGCTCGGCGTTGATCAAGATCGTGCTGGCCGCGCTCACCTGGCCCATCAGGCGCAACTCCTCTTTCCGATGCCGCCCCGCGCGGGTGCACGGGCTGTTTCCGAAGACTAGGGTATATGTGGTGCCAAGCCCTGGATCTGCACTCTCGGCTCACACATCGGGCGTTGATCGGTTGATGGCGAGTTATCGGTCCATCCCAGCAACGTCCGCGGTCCGGCTCGCCAAGCCCAGCTCAAATCTGTTCCGTGC
Source organism: Mycobacterium sp. SP-6446 (assembly GCF_001954045.1). Lineage (NCBI taxonomy): Bacteria > Bacillati > Actinomycetota > Actinomycetes > Mycobacteriales > Mycobacteriaceae > Mycobacterium > Mycobacterium sp. SP-6446. The sequence continues at coordinate 7,715 of NZ_MBEM01000036.1, forward strand.
CCGCGCCAAACGTGACGCGCCTGGCCTGGACACCTCCGGGCTGACTCAGGTGCTCGGCATCGATCCGGACGCCCGCACCGCCGATGTCGCGGGCATGTGCACCTATGAGGACCTGGTGGCCGCGACCCTGCCGTACGGGCTTTCGCCGCTGGTGGTGCCGCAGCTGAAGACCATCACCCTCGGCGGCGCGGTCAGTGGCCTGGGTATCGAGTCGGCGTCGTTCCGCAACGGCCTGCCCCACGAATCGGTGCTGGAGATGGATATCCTCACCGGCGCTGGCGAATTGGTCACCGCGTCCCGCGGACAGCACGCCGAACTTTTCCGCGCTTTTCCCAATTCCTATGGGACGCTTGGGTATTCGACGAGGCTCCGCATCGAGCTGGAGCCGGTGGCGCCGTTTGTGGCGCTGCGCCACATCCGGTTCCGCTCGTTGCCCGACCTGGTCGCCGCGATGGAACGCATCATCGACACCGGCGGGCAGGGCGGCACCGAAGTGGACTACCTCGACGGCGTGGTGTTCAGCGCCGACGAAAGCTATCTGTGCGTCGGCAGGCGGACCGCCACCCCCGGCCCGGTCAGCGACTACACCGGCAAGGACATCTACTACCGCTCGATCCAGCACGACGCGCCGGGCATCGAAGCCACCAAAGACGATCGGCTGACGATTCACGACTACTTCTGGCGCTGGGACACCGATTGGTTTTGGTGTTCCCGCGCGTTCGGCGTGCAGAATCCCCGATTGCGCCGCTGGTGGCCGCGCCGCTACCGGCGCAGCAGCGTCTACTCGAAGCTCGTCGCGCTGGACCAGCGCTTCGGCATCGCCGACCGCATCGAGGCGCGCAACGGTCGTCCGGCGCGGGAACGGGTGGTGCAGGACGTCGAGGTGCCGATCGAACGGGTCGTCGACTTCTTGGATTGGTTCGGCGAGAACGTGCCCATCACACCGATCTGGTTGTGCCCGTTGCGGCTTCGCGATCACGAAGGCTGGCCGCTGTATCCCATGCGACCCGACCACACCTACGTCAACATCGGGTTCTGGTCCTCGGTGCCGGCCGCTGACCCCGCCGAGGGCGCAACCAACCGGGCCATCGAGGCGAAGGTAAGTGAGCTCGACGGGCACAAGTCGCTGTACTCCGACTCCTTCTACACCCGCGAGGAGTTTGACGAACTCTACGGTGGGGAGGCCTACAAGACAGTCAAAAAGACCTACGATCCCGATTCGCGTCTCCTCGACCTCTATGCAAAGGCGGTGCAACGGCGATGACAACGACACGAGAGCCCGAACGCCCCACCAAGTCGGGCAAATTGAGCATGGCGGAGATCCTGGAGATCTTCACCGCCACCGGGGGACAGCCGCTGAAGTTCACCGCGTACGACGGCAGCACCGCCGGCAGCGACGAAGCCGAGCTGGGCCTGGATCTGCGGTCGTCTCGCGGTGCCACCTACCTGGCGACGGCCCCCGGCGAACTCGGCCTGGCCCGCGCCTACGTCTCGGGTGATCTGCAGGCGCACGGCGTGCACCCCGGCGATCCGTACCCGCTGCTCAAGGCGCTGACCGACCGGGTCAACTTCAAGCGTCCGTCGGCGCGGGTGCTTGCCAACGTGGTCCGCTCGATCGGCGTCGAGCATCTGTTGCCGATCGCGCCGCCGCCGCAGGAGGCGCCGCCCCGGTGGCGGCGGGTCGCCGACGGCGTGCTGCACAGCAAGACCCGGGACGCCGAGGCGATCCATCATCACTACGACGTCTCCAACACCTTCTACGAATGGGTGCTGGGCCCGTCGATGACCTACACCTGCGCGGTCTATCCCACCGCCGACGCGACGCTGGAAGAGGCCCAGGACAACAAGTACCGGCTGATCTTCGAAAAGCTGCGGCTGCAACCGGGCGACCGGCTGCTCGACGTCGGCTGCGGCTGGGGCGGCATGGTGCGCTACGCCGCGCGCCGCGGTGTCCGGGCGGTCGGCGCCACCCTGTCGGCCGAGCAGGCGAAGTGGGCGAAAAACGCGATCGAGGCCGAAGGGCTCGCGGAGCTGGCCGAGGTCCGGCACTCCGACTACCGCGACGTGGGTGAGGCGGGGTTCGACGCCGTTTCCTCCATCGGGCTGACCGAGCACATCGGCGTCAAGAACTACCCCGCCTATTTCGGCTTCCTGAAGTCGAAGCTGCGCACCGGCGGGCTGCTGCTCAATCACTGCATCACCCGGCACGACAACAAGTCGACCCCCTTCGCCGGCGGGTTCACCGACCGCTACGTGTTCCCGGACGGGGAGCTGACCGGCTCGGGCCGCATCGTCACCGACATTCAGGACGCCGGTTTCGAGGTGTTGCACGAGGAGAACTTCCGGCATCACTACGCCATGACGCTGCGTGACTGGTGCCGCAACCTGGTCGAGCACTGGGACGAGGGGGTCGAGGAGGTCGGGTTGCCCACGGCCAAGGTGTGGGGCTTATACATGGCGGCGTCACGAGTGGCCTTCGAGCGCAACAACCTTCAACTGCATCACGTGCTGGCGGCCAACGTCGACGAATGGGGCGATGACGAGCTGCCGCTGCGGCCGTGGTGGCAGCCGTGACCCGAAAGGGATCAGCCGCCGTCGATGCGGCGCGCGCCCAACTCGTTCTGTAACAGCTCGAGCGCGGCCTCTTCGGGGTCGCGGCGCGGCGCCGACGGCTCGTCGCGCCCCGCTTCGGCGAGCATGTGTTCCTCTTCGTCCCGCTGAGCCGAATCCGCTTGGGCGGGCTCGTCCGCGGGGGGGTCGGGTTTGGCGGGCGGCGGGGCGCTCGGCCCGGGTTCCGCCGCGCCGACCTCACAGCGCACTCGCCAGTTCACCCCTAGCGCGTCCTTGAGCGCTTCGGCGATGACGTCGGCGTTGCGCTGTTCGGACAGCCGCTTGGCCAGCGGCGCCGAGGCGTGGGTGAGCACCAACGTGTTGTCCTCGATCGCCCGGACGGTGGCCCCGGCGAGCATCACCTCGGTGGTGCGGCTGCGCTGGCGCACCTTGTCCCGCACCGTCGGCCACATGGTTCGCACCGCGGACGCGTTGAGTTCGCCTGGGGCAGAGGCTGATTCAGGGACCGCTTCAGGGACCGGCTCGGGCGCGGCTTCGGGTGGCGGCGGTGGAGCCGGTTCCGGGACCGGGGCGGGCTTGGGCGCCGCGGCCCGCTTGGGCGGCGGGCTGGGCGCGGCGGCCCGCGGCGGGGACGGCGGCGCGGCGGTCGCCTCTGACGCCGGGATGGAAACGCCCAGCCGGGTCTCGATCCGCTCGACGCGTTGCAGCAGCGCCGCCTCGGCATCGCTGGCCGAGGGCAGCAGCAGTCGCGCGCAGACCACTTCGAGCAGCAGGCGTGGCGCCGTCGCGCCGCGCATCTCCCCTAGCCCCGCCTGTACCACCTCGGCGTAGCGCGTCAGCGCCGCCGGCCCGATGCGCGCCGCTTGCTCGCGCATCCGATCCAGCACGTCCTCGGGGGCGTCCACCACGCCGCGGCTCGCCGCATCCGGAACCGCTTGCAGCACAATGAGATCGCGGAACCGCTCCAGCAGGTCGGTGGCGAAGCGCCGCGGGTCGTGGCCGGCGTCGATCACCGACTCGACCGCACCGAACAATGCGGCCGCATCCGAAGCAGCCAGCGCGTCGACGGCGTCGTCGATCAGGGCGACATCGGTGGCGCCCAGCAGGCCCAGCGCCCGCTGATACGTCACGTGCTGGCCCTCGGCCCCGGCCACCAACTGGTCCAGCACCGACAGCGTGTCGCGCGGCGAACCGCCGCCGGCGCGGATCAGCAACGGATACACCGCATCGTCGACGACGACGCCCTCCTGCTCGCAGATCCGCCCGACCAGCGCCCGCATGGTGCGTGGCGGCAACAACCGGAACGGGTAGTGATGGGTGCGCGAGCGGATCGTCGGCAGCACCTTCTCCGGTTCGGTGGTGGCGAAGATAAAGATGAGGTGTTCGGGGGGTTCCTCGACGATCTTGAGCAGCGCGTTGAAGCCCGCCGTCGTCACCATGTGCGCCTCGTCGACGATGAACACCCGGTAGCGCGACTGCGCCGGCGCATAGAACGCGCGGTCGCGCAGCTCGCGGGTGTCGTCGACGCCGCCGTGGCTGGCCGCGTCGAGCTCCACCACATCGATGCTGCCCGGTGCGTTGGGCGCCAGCGCCACGCAGGATTCGCACACGCCGCACGGGTTGGCCGTCGGCCCCTGCGCGCAATTCAACGACCGGGCCAGGATGCGCGCGGACGACGTCTTGCCACAGCCGCGCGGCCCGGAGAACAGATACGCATGGTTGATCCGGCCGGCTTCCAGGGCGATGGACAGCGGTTCGGTGACGTGCTCCTGCCCCACCACTTCGGCGAAGGTTGCCGGTCGATACTTGCGGTAGAGGGCCACGCTCAGCAGGCTACCGACGCCCGGTGACTCGGGCCCGACTGGCCGTCAGCGCACACTCGACGCGGACGGTGCCAGGTTCAGCATCGACTCCGAGGCCGCCAGCAGCGCGCACGTCGCCAGCCCGTCAACGGCGGCACGCAGGTCCGGTATCGACGGGAAAGTGGGTGCGACGCGGATGTTCTTGTCGTCCGGGTCTTTCCGATACGGGAAGGACGCGCCAGCCTCGGTGACCGCGATACCGGCGTCCTTGGCCAGGGCGACGGTCCGCCGCGCCGTGCCGGGCCACACGTCGAGGCTGATGAAGTATCCGCCCTTGGGTTCGGTCCACGAGGCGATCTTGGATTCGCCCAGCCGCTGATCCAGGATTTCCAGCGCCAACGCAAATTTCGGCGCCAGGATCTGCTGATGCCGCATCATCTGCAGGCGGACCCCGTCGGCATCGCCGAAAAAGCGCAGATGCCGCAGCTGGTTGACCTTGTCCGGTCCGATCGACTTCTTCCCCGCGTACTGCAGATACCAGGCGATGTTGCCCAACGAACCGCCCAGGAAACTGACGCCGGCGCCGGCGAAGGTGATCTTCGAGGTCGACGCGAACACATACGGCCGGTGCGGGTTGCCGGCCTTGGCCGCCAGCCCGAGGACGTCGACCTGGCGGACGAAGTCGTGGGTCAGGGTGTGGACCGCGTACGCGTTGTCCCAGAACAATCGGAAGTCGGGCGCGGCTGTCCGCATCTGGATCAGTCGGCGAGCCGTTTCCCACGAATAGGTGACGCCGGTCGGGTTGGCGAAGACCGGTACCGCCCACATCCCCTTGATCGCGGGATCCACGGCAACCAGTTCTTCGATGAGGTCGATGTCGGGACCGTCGGGCAGCATCGGGATCGGAATCATCTCGATGCCCATGGTCTCGGTGAGGTTGTGGTGCCGGTCGTAGCCGGGGACGGGACACAGGAACTTGACGCTCGGCTCGTCCTTCCACGGCCGTGGCGAGTCCACGCCGCCGTGCAGCAACGAGAAGACGACGATGTCGTGCATCAGCTCCAGGCTGGAGTTGTTACCCGCGATCAGGTTGGGCACCGGAATGCCGAGCAGCTCGCCGAATATCGCCCGCAATTCCGGCAGCCCGTGCTGGCCGAGGTAGTTGCGGGTGTCGGTGCCCTCCTCGTCGCGGTAGTCGTCCTCTCCAGGCAGGGTCAGCAGCCGGTTGGACAGGTCCAGCTGCTCTTCGGACGGCTTGCCGCGGGTGAGGTTCAGCGACAGCTTCATGGCCTGCAGCTCCGCGTACTGCTGCTGGTGGCGCGCGTGCAGGGCCGCTAGCTCGTCATGGCTGAGGGAATCGAACGCCACCAGGGGACCTTTCGCTGATCGCACGAGCTTCGGGGTCATGAATGCCCCCGGACATAGGGGACCCCGCGCACCCGACAGAGCCCATTGACCCTTGCTGCCTTCCGGCCCTGGGGGAGTTCACAGGATAGACG
>NZ_MBEM01000037.1:0-1005 GCF_001954045.1 Mycobacterium sp. SP-6446
ACTACATGATCCCCGGACTGGCCGACGCGATCCGCCGCTCCGGGCTGCCGAAAGTGCCGACGTCGATGCTGTCGCGCGGGGTGTGCGGCGTGGCGGGCAGCACCCTGATCGTCAACCTGCCCGGCTCACCCGGCGGGGTGAAGGACGGCCTCGGGGTGCTCGCCGATGTTCTCGACCACGCCCTCGACCAACTCGCAGGCAAAGATCACGAGCGATGACGCTCGTCCTGCGCGCCGCCATGACCGAGCAACCCATCTGTCTGGCCGAGCACGAAGAGCTGGTGGGCCATCAGTCGGCGGGGGCCATCGTCGGGTTCGTCGGCATGATTCGCGACCACGACGGTGGACGCAGGGTGGTGCGGCTGGAGTATTCCGCGCACCCGTCGGCCGGGGAGGTCATCGCCGAGGTGGTGGCGGAGGTCGCCGAGCAGTCCAGCGGGGTGCGCGCCGTTGCGGCCAGCCACCGGATCGGCGCGCTGCACATCGGCGAGGCGGCGCTGGTGGCTGCGGTCGCCGCCGACCACCGGCAGGCGGCGTTTGCGACCTGCGCCCAACTGGTGGACACCATCAAGGCGCGGCTACCGGTGTGGAAGCACCAGTTCTTCGACGACGGAACCGACGAATGGGTCGGCTCCGCCTAGGACTAAGGGCCTAGACCCTCAGCGAGCGCCGGACGGCTGCGCGATCGCGTCCAGCGCGTCGTTGCCGTGGATGTCGTGACCCTGGATCGCTTGCCACAGCTGCCTGGTGTAGCCGACCTGCGACACGTGGTCAACGGAAGCGGTGTTCAGGTCACCTGGAGCCGGCGGCGCGGGTGGCACGGCGTCCGCGGGTGGCGCGGGCGGCATCACGTCGGCCGGAGGTGCCGGCGGTAGCGCATCGGCCGGAGGCGCGGCGTCGGCCGGGGGTGCCGGAGGCAGGGCGTCGGCGGGAGGCGCGGGCGGCGCCAGGTCCGCCGGAGGTGCCGGCGGCACGTCCGCGGGCGGGGCCGGGTGGTCAAACGAGG
>NZ_MBEM01000038.1:0-75025 GCF_001954045.1 Mycobacterium sp. SP-6446
GCGCCGGGAACGCGGATGTATCGCACCGGGGATCTGGTGCGCTGGCGTGCCGATGGCCAACTCGACTACGTGGGCCGCGCCGATGAGCAGGTCAAAATCCGCGGCTACCGCATCGAGCTCGGCGAAATCCGCGCCGCCCTAACCCAACTCGACGGGGTCCAACAAGCCGCGGTCATCGCCCGCGAAGACCGCCCCGGCGACAAACGCCTCATCGCCTACATCACCGGCACCGCCAACCCCGCCACCATCCGCGACCAACTAGCCCAACGGCTACCGGCCTACATGATCCCCGCCGCGCTAATCGCCGTAGACGCGCTACCGCTGACGGTCAACGGCAAACTCGACACCGCCGCCCTCCCCGCACCCGACTACACCACCAGCGCCTACCGCGCCCCCACCACCCCCACCGAAGAAATCCTGGCCGCCATCTACGCCCACACACTCGGACACGACCACGTCAGCATCGACGACTCCTTCTTCGACCTCGGCGGCGACAGCATTTCGTCGATGCAGGTGGTGGCGCAGGCCCGTGCCGCCGGCCTGATGTGCAGGCCGCGCGATATTTTCGTCGAGCCGACGGTGGCCCGGCTGGCCCGGGTGGTTGGAATTGCCGACGGTGCGGCCGGCCCGATCGACGAGGGTGTCGGGCCGGTGTTGGCTACCCCGATCATGCGTTGGCTGCAAAGTGTTCAGGGTCCGGTTGAGCAGTTCAATCTGATGGCGTTGTTGCAGGCTCCCTCGGGGGTCAGCGAGGCCGACGTGGTGGTCATGCTGCAGGCCTTGCTGGATCGGCATGCCATGCTGCGGCTCAGGGTCGACGACGACGCTGGCGGCTGGTCTCTACAGGTGCCCGGCGCGGGCTCGGTGGATGCGAGCGATTGCCTGCACTCGGTGGACGTGTGGTCCGACGAGGCGCTGGCGGAGGCGCAATCTCGGTTGAATCCGGCCGCCGGGGCGGTACTCAGCGCGCTGTGGGTCGCTTCCACCCGCCAATTGGCGCTGATCGCAAATCATCTGGCCGTCGACGTGGTGTCGTGGCGGATATTGCTGGATGACCTCAACACCGCCTGGAGTCAACACCGGGTGGGCCGGCAAGTGGTATTGCCCGCGGCGGGGACATCGTTTGCCCGCTGGGCGTCGCTGCTGGCCGAGCACGCGCGCTGCCCGGAAGTCGTGGGCCAAGCGGACGCCTGGAGGGAGGTCGTGGCGATCCCTCCCGCGCTGCCCGCAGTTCACCCCGACGTCGATACGTTTGTCACGGCTGAGCACATGGAGGCGTCGCTGGACGTCGGGACCACCCGCATGCTGCTCGGCGAGGTGCCCGCCGGGTGTGATGCCGGGGTGCACGAGATCCTGCTGATCGCGTTCGCCTTGGCCTGGGCGGAGTTTTTGGGCACCGGCGACACCCCGATCGGCATCGACGTCGAGGGCCACGGGCGCGACGAGGAACTGGCCCCGAATGTTGACCTGTCGCGCACCGTGGGGTGGTTCACCACCAAATCCCCGGTGTCGTTGAAGGTAGGCGGGCTGCCTTGGGCGCAGGTGACGGCCGGCGAATCAGCACTGGGCCTGGTGATCAAGGACGCTATCGCGCAACTTCGTGCCCTACCCCGGCCCGTGACCTATGGGCTGCTGCGCTATCTGAACACCGATGTTGATCTGGCCGGGTCCGACCCGCCGATCGGGTTCAACTACCTGGGGCGCCTGGGTGTACCGGTGCTCGATGCTTCGGCCGATGGTGATGTCTGGCGGATCGGCTATTGGGGGTCGTCGTTCACAGACAGCGGCGGCGCCGGCCGCGCCATGCCGCTGGCGCACACCGCGGCCGTCAACGCCGTCACCGTCGACACCGACGCCGGCCCGCAACTGCACGCCCAGTGGACGTGGGCGCCATCGGCCCTGGATCGCGAGCAGGTCACCCAGCTCAGCCGGTTGTGGTTTGACGCCCTCGGCGGCATCTGCGCGCATGTGCGAAGCGGTGGGGGAGGCTTGGCTCCCGCCGACATCGCGGCCGAACCCAAGCCGGGGGACAAGAGCAGACTGCGCTACGACGATTACCTGCACCTCGATCAGCTGCTCGACGCCGTCCAGCCCTTGTTCGCAGACGGCGACCGCTGCGCTTGGGGCGACGAAAGATACTTCCTGATCATCCACCAAACCTCCGAACTGTGGGCTTCGCAGATCCTCGCCGACCTCGAGGTCGCGCTGGAGGCCGCCCGCCTGGCGGACTTCGACAGGGCGATCGAACGCTTGAAGCGCGCCAACGCCGTGCTCGAACTGATGTTGACGACACAGGGTGCCCTACAACATCTTGCGGTGGATGACTTCCATCGGTTCCGGCCCCGATTACAGGGTGTGAGCGCGGCACAGTCGGCGCAATTCGAAATCTTGCTGCGGGGTGTTCGACACGCTCCGGTGAAGGGCCTCCTCGAGATTGCCGCCGATCGGCGCGACGACGACCGCGGCGACCGCCGACTGAAACTGCAACTGGGCGCGCAGCTCGATGTGTTCATCGCGGGCCTGACACGGTGGCGGCTGGCGCACGTGGACGCAGTCCGCCGCTTCATTGGGGGAGACCGAGGCACCGGCGGCAGCGCCGGCGTCGACTACCTGATCGATCAATTGATCGAGGCAAGCCGCCCATCATAAGGAGGCACCCACTATGGCGAACATCGACGAGCCGGCTCGCGACATCGCGACCATGCCCCGGGGCGGGCCTGACGCCTCCTGGCTGGACCGGCGGTTGCAGACCAACCGGCTGGAATACCTCGATCGCGACGATGTAGACAAACTCAAGCGCAGGGTGATTCGCTCGCTTGACAGGGTCGAACGGTTGTTTGCCCTGCACACGACGGGCGCCCGTATGGTTCTTGATGAGGTGGCCAATATCTCCTCTCCCAAGGTCTTAGAACTCGGGTCCGGTCACGGCGGGCTGTCCCGCAAGCTGCTGGAGCTTCATCCCACCGCTCAGGTGACGGTGACCGACATCGATCCCACGTTTGTGGCGGCCATTGCCACCAGTGACCTCGGCAGTCACCCCCGCGCCACGGTGCGCGAGATGGATGCCGCCGCAATCGACGCGGAAGACGGGGCTTACGACCTCGCGGTGTTTGCGCTGTCGTTGCATCACTTGCCGCCTGCTCAGGCCTCCCGGGTGTTCGCCGAAGGGACCCGCGCTGCAGACAAGTTGTTGATCATTGACGCCCACAGGCCGTCGGCACCGGTCCACTTGATGATGCTGGCACTCACGCTGCCGTTTGCTGCGCTAGTGCCGCTGATACACGACGAGGTAATCAGCGCACTACGCGCTTATAGCCTGTCGGCGCTGCGTGCGCTCGCCCATGATGCGGACCCGGCGATGAACGTCGAATTCCGCCGAGCGCGGGGCGCGATGGTGGTGGTTGCGAGTCGCGCACGGCAACCCGGCAATCGTCACCAGGATCACGAACCGCGGTCCCGGTGAACTGTTCGAGCACCGACGAATAACCCAGCTACGCAAGGAATCACCAGCCGCGACGGCAGTTGGAGCGCAGTCGTGGGTCTACGGCGCGCCGCCATCTTGTGGTCCGCCACTCGTGAGGGCGGCCACAAGGTCGCCGGCGCGATTGACGATCAGGGAGATGTGTCCTTCGTCGGGGTAGTAGGTGGCGGTGCAGTGCGGTAGTTCGTCGGCGACCGCGCGGGCCACGCCGATCGGTACCGAGCGGTCGAGCTCGCCGTGCCAGAGATACACCTCGGACATCTCGATGTCGCGCCAGGAGAAACCCCACGGGCGCCCGAATATTGCGCCCTCGCGGGCCGGACCGCGCGGGCCTTGCCGGAACGCGTCGGCGAGCACCGCGGCCATCAGCTCGGCGACCCCGGGTTGGTCGAGGACCCGCCGATCCGCTTCGACCCAGCCGCGCGCCAGGCGCCGCAACCGGCGCTCACCGCGCTCCGGGTCGGCGAACAAGCGAGACGTGAGCGGGGTGACGACCCACGGGATCGACCTGGACAGCAGGGCCCTGGCCGCGCCGAAGGGGCCGAGGGGCGAGACCAGGCCGCAGGCCTTGAGCCGGCCCGGGAACCGGTAGGCGCACGCCGCCGCGTGGGGCCCACCACTGGCGACCCCGATGACCGAGAACCGGTCGATACCCAGCCGGTCGGCAAGCTCGGCCACATCGTCGGGCCAATCGAGCAGCCGGCGCCGGGGTTGATAGGTCGAGAGCCCCATGCCCGGGCGATCCACGCCAAGCAGGCGGACCCCGGCATCCTCGGCGGCCTGCGCCAAAAACCTTGCCTCGAGCCGAGAACCGGGATCGCCGTGAAAGTAGAACAGCGCCGGCCCGTCGCGGTTGCCGTACTCGGCGAAGCCGATTCCGCGCCCGTCCGCCAGCCGTACTACCTCGCCCGTATCGGCGCGATCGTCTGACTTCATCCCTGCGAGACTCCCTTTACGCCATACAGAAGCGGTACAGAAGCCATACTTGCAGCAGCGCGGGAGGAGGGGAGTGCCGATGAGCAAGCTCGGACAGCGAGCCGTTGTCTGCGGCGCGAGCATGGCCGGGCTGCTGGCCGCCCGAGTGCTGTCGGACTTTTACGAAACGGTGACACTGGTCGAGCGCGACCGGCTGCCCGACGGCGCCGAACAGCGGCGCGGCGTGCCCCAGGGACGGCACTTTCATGCGCTATTGAGCACGGGGTCGACAGCCCTGGGCGAGCTGTTCCCCGGCCTGCTCGACGAACTCGTCGCCGGGGGCGCCATCGTCCTCGACAACGACCAATCCCGCGCCTATGTCCGGTTGGGCCAGCACGAGCTCGACCTCTCCGGCGAATTCGCCGACCCGGCAGCGCTTTTCATCTATCAACCGAGCCGGCCATTTTTGGAGTCCCACGTCCGGCGACGGGTCCGCGCCCTCGCGAACGTGACGTTCCTGGAGGGCCATGACGTCGTCGAGCCGATCGCCGACCCGGCCCATCGGGTGACCGGTGTTCGGGTGGTCAACCGCGACACCGGTGCGGAAACCGTGCTGGACGCCGACATGGTGGTCGATGCGACGGGCCGGGCCGCGCGCATGCCGGCGTTCCTCGACAACCTCGGCTACGAGCGACCCGTCGAACAGCGCTACCCGGTGCAGCTGAGCTACGCCAGTCAATTTCTGCGCATTCCCGAAGGCATGCTCGACGAGAACGCGATCTCGGTCGGCATCACGCCCGACCGACCGGTCGGCGTGGTGGTGGTGGCCTACGAGCACGGCACCTGGATTCTGACCCTGTTCGGCGTGGGCGGCTACGAACTGCCCGACGACCTGCCCGGCGTCATCGACTGCGCCGCGGAATTCGCGCCGGCTTTTCTGATCGATGCGCTGCGGGCGGCCGAGCCGCTCGGTGCGTTGTCCGCGCAGCGGTACCCGGCGAGCACCTGGCGGCGCTATGACAAGCTGCGCCGATTCCCGGCGGGGCTGCTGGTGATCGGCGACGCGATCTGCAGCTTCAACCCGGTGTACATGCAGGGCATGACCATGGCCGCGCTGCAGGCCGTGGCGCTTCGAGACTGTCTGGCCGATCGCGACGGCGACCTGAGCCGGCGATTCTTCAAGGCGGCCGCCAAGCAGATCGCCCCCGTGTGGCGGGGAAACCGGCTCAACGATTTCGCCGTGTCCCAGGCGGGTGGTTGGCGTCGGGCCCTACGGCGCTTGATGAACTGGCACTCCGAGAAGGTGCAGGCAGCCGCCGCCAACGACCCGGCGGTCACCGAAGCGCTCCTGCGGGTGCAGCACTTTGTCGACCCACCGGGCCGGCTCATGCAGCCCTCGTTCCTGATGCGGATCGTCGCAGCAAACCGGCGCCCCAAAACGGCCCGAGCCACCGGGGTGGAGGGTCTGCGCGCAGGGGGCCCCTGAGCGCTTTCGCCCTGGGTCGAGCCCGACAACGACATCGTGGAATACGGCCCCGGCGGGCAAATGCTCGGGTACGGTGCCACACATGGGGAGTAACGGGTGGGCAACGCATGCCGGTTCGGTGAATGTAATTCCCGCGGTATGCCCGGCCAGTGGTCTTTCGGACCATGACGACGGCGAGGCCGAGCGGACTGCCGGGGACAAGAGGCTCACCTACGCTGACTACCTGCACCTCGACGGCCTGCTCGACGCCGTCCGGCCTTTGTTCGCCAACGGCGACGCCGCCGCCTGGGGCGACGAGAGATTCTTCCTGATCATCCACCAAGTCTCTGAGCTGTGGGTTTCGCAGATTCTCGCGGACCTCGAGGTCGCGCTCGAGGCCGCTCGCCTTGCGGATTTCGACAAGGCGATCGATCGCTTGAAGCGCGCCAATGCCGTGCTGGAACTGACGCTTGCGACGCAGGGCGCCCTGGAACATCTCGCGGTGGACGACTTCCACCGGTTCCGACCTCACTTGCAGGGCGTGAGCGCCGCACAGTCCCCTCAGCTCGCGACCTTGCTGACGGGCGCGGACCACGCCCCCGTGGCGGGGCTGCTCGAGATCGCCGCCGATCGGCGCGGCGACAGCGCCGGCCGCCGGCAGAAACTGCACTTGAACGCGCAGCTCGACGTCTTCATCGCCGGCCTCACCCGCTGGCGGCTCGGCCACCTGGACGCGGTTCGCCGTTTCATCGGCGACGGCCCGGGCACCGGGGGCTCGGCCGGGGTCAGCTACCTGATCGATTGCCTGGACGGGACTCCCCGCCCGTCGTAGGACACGTTGCGCGTGACGCTCGTACGCTACGGCACCCATCCGAGCCAGTACGGCGTGCTCAGCCTTCCCGAAGGCCCGGGTCCCTGGCCGATTGCCGTCGTCATCCACGGCGGGTTCTGGCGGACGGCCTACGGCGCCGACCTGACCTCCGATCTGGCCGAGGATCTCGCGCGGCACGGCTTCGCCGCCTGGAACGTCGAATACCGCAGGGTGGGCGAGGACCCAGAGGGCGGGGGCGGTGGCTGGCCGGCCACCTGCCTCGACGTCGCCGCCGCCGTCGACCTGCTCGCCGCGACCGGCCAAACCCTGGCAGCGGGTCGCCTCGACCTGTCGCGGGTCGTCGCGATCGGGCACTCCGCGGGAGGTCAGCTCGCCGGCTGGCTGGCCGGCCGGAAGTCGCTGCCCGCCGGCGCGCCCGGGGCCTCGCCCCTCGTGGCGCTGACCGGCTTCGTCAGCCAGGCGGGAGTCCTGGACCTGGCACTCGCGCTCGAGGAGGACCTGGGCGCCGGGGCGGTCCGCTACTTCCTCGGCGGCCCGGTGAGCGACGCCGAGGACCGCTCGCTGGCCAGCCCCAGCGCCCTGCTTCCGATGGGCGTTCCCTCGGTTTGCGTGCACGGCACCGACGACGGCGACGTGCCACTGGTTCAGTCGGAGCGCTTCGTCGCGGCGGCTCGGCACGCCGGCGACGACTCCCGGCTGCTGACGCTCCCCGGCACCGATCACTACGCGCTCATCGACGTGACCTCGCCCGCGTGGGCGGCGTGCCGCGCGGCGGTCATCGATCTCGCGTAGCCGGCCGTCGGGCCGCGGTGTTGAATCAAGGCATGTTGAGCCTGGCCGAAATATCCGACCGCCTCGAGATCCAGCAGCTGCTGGTGGACTATTCCACCGCCATTGACAACCGCCGCTTCGACGATTTGGACAAGGTCTTCACCCCCGACGCCTACATTGACTACCGCGAGCTCGGCGGCATCGATGGCCGCTACCCCGAGGTGAAGAAGTGGCTGTCCGAGGTGTTGCCGACCTTCCCGGTGTATGCGCACATGCTCGGCAACTTCTCGGTGCGCATCGACGGGGACACCGCCTCGTCGAGGGTGATCTGCTTCAACCCGATGGTGCTGCCCGGCGACCCCCAAGCAAAACAAGAGCAGGTGCTGTTTTGCGGCCTGTGGTACGACGACGAGTTCGTGCGCACCCCCGAGGGCTGGCGGATGACGCGGCGGGTGGAGACCAAGACGTTCCAGAAGGTGATGTAGGCGAATTTCCGCCGGGGGTCCGCGTTCTGGCACAATGGGCGGCTGTCCGCCCCGCGACTACGGCCGTTGGGCGGTCACACACGCGAGGCAAAACCGGATCCGGGCAATCCGCCCGGATCGCTGAATTGCAGCGTGACACACACAGGAGAACTGGCTTAACCATGGCTGTGAAGATCAAGCTGACTCGGCTTGGCAAAATCCGCAATCCCCAGTACCGAATCGCCGTCGCCGACGCACGCACGCGGCGCGACGGCCGTTCGATCGAGGTCATCGGCCGCTACCACCCGAAGGAAGACCCGAGCCTCATCGAGATCAACTCCGAGCGTGCCCAGTACTGGCTTTCCGTGGGCGCCCAGCCCACCGAGCCCGTGCTCAAACTGCTGAAGATCACCGGCGACTGGCAGAAGTTCAAGGGGCTGCCCGGCGCGGAGGGCCGCCTGAAGGTCAAGCCGGCCAAGCCCAGCAAGCTCGAGCTGTTCAACGCCGCGCTGGCCGCCGCCGAGGGCGAACCCACCACCGAGGCCGCGAAGCCGAAGAAGAAGGCCCCGGCCAAGAAGGCCGCCAAGGCCGCCGAGCCCGCTCCCGAAACGAGCGCTGAGCCCGCCGCCGAGGCCGCTCCCGAGACGAGCGCTGAGCCCAGCGCCGAAGCCAGCCCCGAAGCCGAGAAGGCTGAGGCGCCGGCCGAGGGCGGCGAGCAGTCCGAACCGACCACCGAAAGCTGACTGTCGTGAGCACCGTCGTGGTGGATGCCGTCGAGCATCTGGTTCGGGGGATCGTCGACAACCCCGACGATGTCCGGGTGGACATGGTGACCAGCCGGCGCGGCCGAACCGTCGAAGTACATGTTCATCCCGACGACCTGGGCAAAGTGATCGGTCGGGGGGGACGGACCGCGACCGCATTGCGCACGCTGGTCGCCGGCATCGGTGGCCGCGGTATCCGCGTCGACGTGGTGGACACCGACCAGTAGGGCAGCGCTGCTCATGGAGCTGCTCGTCGGGCGCGTCGCCAAAGCGCACGGCATCAGCGGTGAGGTGGTGGTGGAGGTCCACACCGACGATCCCGCCGCCCGGTTTGCGCCCGGTGTTACGTTGCGCGCCAGGCAATCTCGAGGCGACGGCCCGGAGCGCAGCTATGTCGTCGCCGACGTCCGCGAGCACGGCGGACGGCTGCTGGTGCGGTTGACGGGAGTGGACGACCGCGACGCCGCCGAGGCGTTGCGCGGCAGCCTTTTCGTGGTGGATTCCGATGACCTGCCGCCGATCGACGAGCCGGACACCTACTACGACCATCAGCTCGAGGGCCTGCGCGTCCGGACGACGACGGGGCAGGACGTCGGCGTCGTTGCCGAGGTGCTGCATACGGCGGCGGGCGAATTGCTGGCGGTGCGACACGATGGCGACGGGGAAGTGCTGGTGCCGTTCGTCGGCGCGATCGTCACGTCGGTGTCGCTGAACGACGGCGTGGTCGAGATCGACCCGCCCGAGGGCCTGCTGGAGCTGGGGTAGTCATGCGCATCGATGTGGTGACGATCTTCCCGGCGTATCTGGACCCGCTGCGACAGTCGTTGCCGGGCAAGGCGATCGAGTCGGGTCTGGTCGACCTGCGGGTGCACGATCTGCGGCGGTGGACGCACGATGTGCATCGCTCGGTCGATGATGCGCCCTACGGCGGCGGTCCGGGCATGGTGATGAAGGCGCCCGTGTGGGGCGAAGCGCTCGACGAAATCTGTTCCGCCGAAACACTATTGGTCGTTCCCACTCCCGCTGGCACGTTGTTCAAGCAGGCCACCGCCCAGCGCTGGAGCGGCGAGGCGCACCTGGTGTTCGCCTGTGGCCGCTACGAAGGCATCGATCAGCGGGTCGTCGAGGATGCCGGCCGCCGGATGCGGGTGGAAGAGGTCTCGATCGGCGACTATGTGCTGCCGGGCGGGGAGTCGGCGGCCGTCGTGATGATCGAAGCGGTGTTGCGGCTGCTGACCGGCGTGCTGGGCAATCCCGCGTCACATCGCGAGGATTCGCATTCGCCGCAACTGGACCGGCTCCTAGAGGGGCCGAGCTATACCCGGCCCCCGAGCTGGCGTGGCCTCGACGTTCCCGACGTTCTGCTATCGGGCGATCATGCGCGAATCGCCGCCTGGCGTCGCGAGGTTTCGCAGGAGCGGACCCGGGAGCGCCGGCCCGACCTGTCCGGCGACTAATCGGCGGGGGTGGATCCGATTCGGCCGTGGGGAAATATCGTCTTGACCGCACGGGTGATCGTGTCGCGTGCGGTGGTGTCATCGGACGTCTGCAGCGACTGGACCACCATGATGTAGCGGTGGTCCGCGCCGATCAGTCCGGTCGACAGATGCACCCACGCGCTGCCGATACAGCACATCCAACCCTGCTTGACCGCCACCGATTCGGCGTACAGGCCATCCGGAATGCCGAATCGCTGTGGGTAGCCGTCGATTCCGTTCGGGGTGGACTGCGCCAGATCGTTGACGATGATCTTGGCGCGCTCCGCCGGCAACCCGCCGGAGCCGTCGAGCAGGACATCGTAGTAGCGGACCAGGTCCGTCAGCGAGCTCATGGTGTTCCACCAGCGCCCGTCGCTGGGCGGGGTGGTCGACGACAGCCCGTAGCGGCCCGCGACCTGGGTGATGATGGCGTCTCCGCCGCCCTGGCCCCAGAATTTCTCGGCGGCGCCGTCGTCGGAGGACTGCAACATGGCATCCAGCGCCTGGCGGTCGTCCGGGGTCAGGACGGTCTTGCCCTCGGATTCGGCCAGTAGCAGATCGTCGGCGATGAAGAGCTTGGCCACCGATGCGGTGCCGACGATCTGGGTGTTGCCGCTGGAGACCAGCTGATGGGTCTTGCGGTCGAGGATGGCTACCGACAGGGCGGCGCCGGCCGCGGCGGCCTCGTCGGTCGCCTGCTGAACCCGCGCCTGCAGTCCGTCGAACCCGGAGCTGGGCAGCGCCTGCGGTGGCGCGGGCATCGAGCCGACGTCCCGCATGAGTTCGACGTGTTGCGGGGGCTGCGCCGGGTGATCGGGCGTGGTGTGCGCCGGCCGGCTGGCCGCCTTCGGGGAGACCTTCGCCGAAACGATGGCCTCGTCGCAGCCGGCGATCACCAGCGTCACCGCCGCCATGGCGGTGAGCACAGTGAGCGGCCGTGCGCGCATCAGTCTCCTCCGGACGTCTGGGAAAACGTTCGTGTGGGCGGGCCGCATCGCCGTCTGCCCGGGCATCACGCTGAGGTGCGGTTCGACTAGCGCGTTTTGACCCGAGTCATGTGTACCATTCACCAGCGATTTCGGCGCGTTGTGAACCGCGGGTTTACCTGTGATTTTCAATGCACGCGGGCCGTCTGGCACAATTGACCAGTTGTCTCGCGGCCATCAGCGGCCCGGACCTTCCCCGTCCGCTGCGAGATACGCCCGGAAGCCCGAACACCCATCGGCTTGGCGGCCGGCTCACACGTGTGGGCAGCTGCCCCAGGCCGCGACCCCGAGGAAGTGTTTTCTCACCATGAACAGGCTGGACTTCGTCGACCAGGCGTCGCTGCGCGACGACCTCCCGGTCTTCGGCCCGGGCGACACCATCAACGTGCACGTCAAGGTGATCGAGGGCGCCAAAGAGCGCATCCAGGTATTCAAGGGCGTCGTCATCCGCCGGCAGGGCGGCGGCATCCGCGAGACGTTCACCGTGCGCAAGGAAAGCTATGGCGTCGGCGTCGAGCGGACTTTCCCGGTGCATTCGCCGAACATCGACCACATCGAGGTGGTGACCCGTGGCGACGTCCGCCGCGCCAAGCTGTACTACCTGCGTGAACTCCGCGGCAAGAAGGCCAAGATCAAAGAGAAGCGCTGACCCGGTGCGCCCAGGTCTGCCAAAGCCGCAATCCGCGCTGGCTACGCTGATCTCGTGACCGATACCCCGGACGCACCCGAGCCCCAGTCCGACGCTGGTCAGTCAGAGCCGAAGGTCTCCACCCGCGACCCGGAGGCGCCCGGCGACGGGCTCGAGCCGGCACCAAAGCCCCTCTTGCCGCCCGAGGCGGTCGAGCCGGAGGCGAAGAAGAAGTCCGCGTTGCGCGAACTCGCGATCCTGGCCGTGATCGCGATCGTCCTCTACTACGTGATGTTGACGTTCGTGGCGCGCCCCTACCTGATCCCGTCGGAATCCATGGAACCCACGCTGCACGGCTGCACGGGCTGCGTCGGTGACCGCATCATGGTGGACAAGCTCAGCTACCGATTTGGCGCACCGCACCCCGGTGACGTCATCGTCTTCAAGGGACCGCCGTCGTGGAACGTCGGGTACAAGTCGATCCGT
Organism: Mycobacterium sp. SP-6446; assembly: GCF_001954045.1. Lineage (NCBI taxonomy): Bacteria > Bacillati > Actinomycetota > Actinomycetes > Mycobacteriales > Mycobacteriaceae > Mycobacterium > Mycobacterium sp. SP-6446. Next base: position 12,271 of record NZ_MBEM01000038.1, read on the forward strand.
TCACCCAACGCCGCGCTGCGCATGGTCCAGAACGCGCTGTCGTTCATCGGTTTCGTGCCGCCCGACGAGAACGATCTGGTCAAGCGCGTCATCGCGGTCGGGGGGCAGACCGTGCAGTGCCGGGCCGACACCGGGTTGACGGTCAACGGCAAACCGCTCAAGGAGCCATACCTGGATCCGTCCACCATGATGGCCGACCCGTCGGTGTACCCGTGCCTGGGCAGCGAGTTCGGGCCGGTCACCGTCCCGCAGGGCCGGCTGTGGGTAATGGGGGACAACCGCACGCACTCGGCGGACTCGCGCGCGCACTGCACCAGCGTTCCGGCCGACGCGCTTCGGGGTGTGCTGTGCACCGGTGACCCGATGTCGGGGACGGTGCCGGTACCCAATGTCATCGGCAAGGCCAGGTTCATCGTCTGGCCGCCGTCACGATGGGGCGGTGTGGGTTCGGTGAACCCCCAACAGAGCCAGTAGCGATGGCCACGACCTGGCCGCCGCGGACGGTGATCCGCAAGTCGTCGGGGTTGCGAACCCTGGAGTCAGCGCTGCACCGCAGCGGCCTGGGGCCGGTGGCCGGGGTCGACGAGGTCGGCCGCGGCGCCTGCGCGGGCCCGCTCGTGGTGGCCGCGTGTGTGTTGGGGACCGGGCGGCTGGAAAGCCTTGCCGCCCTTGATGATTCGAAGAAGCTCACCGAAAAGGTGCGGGAGAAGCTGTTCCCGCTGATCTGCCGCTACGCCGTGGCCTACCACGTGGTGTTCATCCCGTCGGTCGAAGTGGACCGGCGCGGCGTGCACGTGGCCAACATCGAAGGCATGCGCCGCGCCGTGGCCGGCCTGTCGGTGCGTCCGGGCTATGTGCTGAGCGACGGCTTTCGGGTGCCCGGGCTGCCGATGCCCTCGCTGCCGGTCGTCGGCGGGGACGCGGCCGCCGCCTGTATCGCCGCGGCCAGCGTGCTGGCGAAAGTCAGCCGCGACCGGCTGATGGTCGCGATGGACGCCGTGCACCCCGGCTATGGCTTCGCCGAGCACAAGGGCTACGGCACGCCCGCGCACAGCCTGGCGCTGAACCGGCTGGGCCCCTGCGCCGAGCACCGCTACTCGTTCATCAACGTGCGGCGGGTGGCGAACGGGTCAAACGGCCGGGTGGTGGCGGAGTGTAAACCGGACCTACCGGACTTGGGTGGCGAATATTCGTGAGGAAAGATGGGGACCAGGATTGCCGGGAAAAGGACGTCTGAGTAGATGAGTCGCAGATGAGTGCTGAGGATCTCGAAAAGTACGAAACCGAGATGGAGCTCTCGCTCTACCGCGAATACAAGGACATCGTCGGCCAGTTCAGCTACGTGGTGGAAACCGAGCGGCGCTTCTATCTCGCCAACAGCGTGGAGATGATGCCGCGCAACGCCGACGGTGAGGTCTACTTCGAGCTGCGACTGTCCGACGCGTGGGTATGGGACATGTACCGGCCGGCGCGTTTCGTCAAGCAGGTGCGGGTGGTCACCTTCAAGGACGTCAACATCGAAGAGGTCGAAAAGCCCGAACTGCGGCTGCCCGAATAGCCGGGCCCGGGGCGCCGGGTTACTCCGGCAGGTGACCGCGATTCTCGATGACGGCCCGCGCCACTTCCGCGAGCTTGATGTTCAGGGCCTGCGAATGGCGCCGCAGCAGCTCGAACGCATCGTCCTCGCTCATCTCGTGCAGCAGCATCAACATGCCGACCGCCTTGCCGATTTCGCGGTTGCTGAGTAGCCCACGCCGCAGGCTGGCGGCATCCTCGCCCTTGGCGATGGCGTTGATGGCCACACTGGCGAACGATGCCAACACCGCCGCTCGTCCGGCGGACTCGGCGTCGAACATGTTGGGTGTGTCGCTGAACAGGTTCAGCGCGGCCCCCTTGCGCTTGTTGACCAGCAGCCGGAATCCCATCGCGCCACGCACCGGGGTCTCCTCGACAAGGACCGCGGCGAGCTTGGGCCACAGCGACGGTGTGGTGAGGTCGGGGTCGATCTGTGGCGTTTCCTCCTCGATCGCATCGATACACGGGCCGTCGCCGGCGCGGCGTTCCAGCTCGTCGATCTGCTGCGCGAGCCGGTCACTCGCGCCGACGGTGATGTAGCGGTCGTTCTCGCGTAGCAACAGGCTGGCGTGGTCGCAGCCGCGGATCGCCAGGGTCGCGGCGACGCAGATGGCCGCGTACATCTGCGAGGCGTCCGAGCCTTGATAGATGATTTCGGCGAGGGCCGCGAAGACCGTCGCGGGGTCGGCCTTCTCTCCGCCGGGCGGCGCCCCGTCGTGCGGTGATTCGTCTGCCATGTTGTGGTGCCTCATTTCCGGCGGGTGTCGGCGATTCGACCCGCCCTGCTGGAGGTCGGCGTGCATATCAACCAGCGCGCTTCATTGACCCTACGCATACCCGTTGACCCGTGGGCCAGCACTGCATCCTTGCGGGGAAATCGCGAAGGCGACCAGCGATTTTCGTGGGCACGGTTTGGCTGACCGGCTGCCGGGAAGAGACCTGAGGTGGGAATTACGGTGGCGGTGACCGGGCCGACGGGTGAAATTGGCATCTCCGCGGTGACGGCGCTGGAGCGTGAGCCCGCGGTGGAGACCATCGTCGGAATGGCGCGCCGGCCGTTCGACCCGTCGTCGCGCGGCTGGGTGAAGACCACCTACCAGCAGGGCGACATCCTGGACCGTGAGGCCGTCGACGCGCTGGTCGCGCAGGCCGACGTGGTGGTCCACCTGGCGTTCCTCATCATGGGGTCGCGCGAGGAGAGCGAGCGCATCAACCTGCAAGGCGCGCGCAACGTATTCGAGGCGACGGTCAGCAGCGTGCGGCCGCGTCGCCTGGTGTACACCTCCTCGGTCGCGGCGTATGGCTACCACTCCGACAATCCGGTCCCGCTCACCGAGGACGTGCCGCCCCGCGGGTCACCCGAGCACTACTACTCGGCGCAGAAGGCGGCGTGTGAGGCGTTGCTCGCCGAGGTCACCCGGGATTCGCCGCTCGAGGTATTCATCCTGCGGCCGTGCATCGTCGCCGGACCCAACGCTCCCGCGCTGGCCGACGCGATGCCGTGGAACCGGCTGCCCGGTCCCATTCGCGCGGTGACCAAGATGGTGCCGGCGCTCAAACCGGTGGTGCCGGACCCCGGTTTCCCGTTGCAACTGGTCCACCATGACGACGTCGCCACCGCGATCGCGCTCGCGGCCACCGCTCCGACCCCGCCGGGCTCGTACAACATCGCCGGCGACGGCCTGGTGACGGTGGCCGACGTGGCCAAGGCGCTGGGCGGCCGACCGATACGGGTACCCGCCGCCGCCGCGTCGGCGGCATCCGCCGCGATTTCGAAGGTGCCGTTCGCCCCGTCGATGCTGGAATGGCTGCACGTCGCCCGGACGTCGGTGGTGATGGACACCGCCAAGGCGAAAAAGGAACTCGGCTGGCTGCCGGTGCACTCCGCGGCGGAGACCTTGGCGGAGTTGGCGTCGTCGGTGTGAAGGCGTGTGAAGGCGGTCTGAGCGCGGGTCAATGTAGTTTGAATTCGTGAGGTTTCACCGTCCGGTGACCGGCGACATCCCCGCCGACTACGACGAACACGCCGTGACCGTCGCGCCCCCCAAACAGGAGGCGGCGGGCATGCGGGCGGTGCTGGTCTCGCTGCAGCGGGGGCTCGAGCAGATGGGCGCGCTGCGCACCGCCGCCGCCCTCGCGCGGCTCAATCAGCGCAACGGTTTCGACTGCCCCGGCTGCGCATGGCCGGAGGAGCCGGGCGGGCGCAAGCTCGCCGAGTTCTGCGAGAACGGCGCCAAGGCCGTTGCCGAAGAGGCCACCAAGCGCACCGTCACGCCGGAGTTCTTCGCCCGGCACTCGGTGGCCGAGCTGTCCGCGAAGCCCGAGTATTGGCTTTCCCAGCAGGGCCGCCTCACCCAGCCCATGGTGCTGCGGCCCGGTGACGACCACTACCGGCCGATCGGCTGGGACGACGCTTATGAGTTGATCGTCGAGGCGCTGCGTGCACTGGAGAACCCGGATCAAGCCGTGTTCTACACGTCGGGTCGCACCAGCAACGAAGCGGCGTTCTGCTACCAGCTGCTGGTCCGCTGCTTCGGCACGAACAACCTGCCCGACTGCTCCAACATGTGCCACGAGTCCTCGGGTTCGGCGCTGACCGAGTCGATCGGCATCGGGAAGGGATCGGTGACCGTCGACGACGTCGAGCAGGCCGACCTGATCGTCATCGCCGGACAAAACCCCGGCACCAACCACCCGCGGATGCTCTCGGTGCTCGAGAAGGCAAAAGCCAACGGCGCCAAGATCATTGCGGTGAACCCGCTGCCCGAGGCCGGGTTGATCCGCTTCAAGGACCCGCAGAAGGTGAACGGGCTTGTGGGGCAAGGGGTCCCGATCGCCGACGAATTCGTGCAGATCCGCCTCGGGGGCGACATGGCGTTGTTCGCCGGTCTGGGCAGGTTGTTGCTCGAGGCCGACGACCGCGCCCCGGGCACCGTCATCGACCGTTCTTTTATCGACTCGCATTGCGCCGGCTTCGACGAGTACCGGCGCCGGACGCTGCGGATCGACTTCGACACCGTGCACGCGGCCAGCGGCGTCGAACGGCAACAACTCGAACGCGTGGCCGCGATGCTGATGGCATCGGAGCGCACGGTCGTGTGCTGGGCCATGGGCCTGACCCAGCACACCCACGCCGTGGCCACCATCGCCGAGATCACCAATCTGTTGCTGCTGCGCGGCATGATCGGCAAGCCGGGCGCGGGAGTGTGCCCGGTGCGTGGCCATTCCAACGTGCAGGGCGACCGCACGATGGGCATCTGGGAGAAGATGCCCGAGCAGTTCCTGGCCGCCCTGGACAGCGAATTCGGCATCAGCAGCCCGCGCAAGCACGGGTATGACACCGTGGCCGCGATCCGCGCGATGCGCGACGGGCGGGCCCGGGTGTTCGTGGGCATGGGCGGCAACTTCGCGTCGGCCACCCCCGACACCGCCGTCACCGAAGCGGCCTTGCGCAGTTGCGCGCTGACGGTACAGATTTCGACCAAGCTCAACCGCAGCCACCTCGTGCACGGCAGCACCGCGCTGATCCTGCCGACGCTCGGCCGCACCGACCGCGACGTCCGCGAAGGCCGGAAACAGGTTGTCTCGGTTGAGGATTCGATGTCGATGGTGCATCTGTCGCGGGGCAGCCTGCACCCACCCAGCGACCAGGTGCGCAGCGAGGTGGAAATCGTCTGCCAGTTGGCCCGCAGGCTGCTCGGCGCGGCGCATCCGGTGCCGTGGGAGCGGTTCGCGGCCGACTACGACACCGTCCGCGACGCGATCGCCGCGGTGGTGCCCGGCTGCGCAGACTACAACCGCAAGGTGCGCCAGCCAGACGGATTCCAACTGCCGCACCCGCCGCGTGATACACGCGAATTCCGCACCAGCACAGGCAAAGCCAACTTCGCAGCGGATCCGCTGCAGTGGGTGCCAGTGCCGCCGGGCCGGCTGGTGCTGCAGACGCTGCGCAGCCACGACCAGTACAACACCACGATCTACGGGCTCGACGACCGCTACCGCGGCGTGAAGGGTGGCCGCCGCGTGGTGTTCGTCAACCCCGCCGACATCTCGGCGCTGGGCCTGGTGGAGGGCCAGCGGGTCGACCTGGTCTCGGAGTGGACCGACGCCGATCAACGGCTGCAGGAGCGGCGCGCGAAGGACTTTCTGGTGGTGGGCTATTCGACCCCGGTCGGAAACGCCGCGTCGTACTACCCGGAGACCAACGCGCTGGTCCCGCTGGATCACACCGCGGCCAAATCGAACACCCCGGTGTCCAAGGCGATCATCGTGCGATTGGAGCCGGCGTCATAGGCCACGTCACCGCGCGGCGGCGGGTCAGGCATCTCAGCGCCGATCGGGCGGTCACCCGACCGGAAACCCTCGCCGTCGAGGAGCCGCTGGAGATCCGCGTCAACGGCGCCCCGGTGACCGTGACGATGCGGACGCCGGGCTCGGATATCGAACTCGCGCAAGGCTTTCTGCTCACCGAGGGAATCATCGGGTGCCGCGAGGACGTGCTGACCATTCGCTACTGCGGAGGGCGTGACGACGAAAACGCTTACAACGTTCTGGACGTCACGTTGGCTCCCGGCATCGCGCCGCCCGACCTCGATGTCACCCGCAATTTCTACACCACGTCGTCGTGCGGGGTCTGCGGCAAGGCATCGCTGGAGGCGGTGCGGCTGATGGGCCGGTTTTCGCCCGGTTCGGATCCGGCGACGGTGGCCGCGGCCACGCTCAAGGCGATGCCGGACCAACTCGGCTCCGCCCAAAAGGTTTTCGCGAGCACCGGCGGGCTGCACGCCGCGGCGTTGTTCGGTGTGGACGGCGCCATGCTGGCCGTGCGCGAGGACATCGGCAGGCACAATGCGGTCGACAAGGTCATCGGCTGGGCGCTCGAGCACGACCGGGTGCCGCTGAGCGCGACGGTGCTGCTGGTCAGCGGGCGGGCGTCGTTCGAGTTGACGCAAAAGGCCGTGATGGCAGGGATTCCCGTGCTCGCCGCCGTGTCGGCGCCGTCATCGCTGGCGGTCTCCCTGGCCGAGGAGTCCGGGGTGACGCTGGTGGCGTTCCTGCGGCAGGACTCGATGAACGTCTACACCTGGACCGACCGGATCACGTAGCGCCTGGGGATAGACCCGGGACTGGGGATAACCGTCCATTTCGGCCGGCCCTCGGCCGCGTCATGTCGGAGCCAGCGGGCACGTTGGCCGCATGACGATCGAAACGACTCTGACCCGCGCCCAGCTGGGAGCGATGGGCGAAGCGCTCGCCGTGGATCACCTGACGCGGATGGGATTGCGGATCCTGGGGCGCAACTGGCGCTGCCGCTACGGCGAACTCGACGTGATCGCCTGCGACGACGCCACCCGAACCCTGGTGTTCGTCGAAGTCAAAACCCGGACCGGCGACGGCTACGGGGGCCTGGCCTATGCGGTCACCGAGCGGAAAGCCCGGCGGCTGCGCCGCCTGGCGGGGCTGTGGCTGGCCGGCCAGGGTGAGCGCTGGGCGGCGCTGCGCATCGACGTGATCGGCGTGCGAGTTGGGCGCCAACGCACCCCGGAGATCACCCACCTGCAGGGGATCGGCTGATGGCGCTGGGGCGGGCATTCTCGGTGGCGGTGCGCGGATTGGACGGCGCGACAGTGGAAATCGAGGCCGACATCACCTCCGGCCTGCCGGGGGTGCACCTGGTGGGCCTGCCCGATGCCGCCCTGCAAGAGTCGCGCGACCGGGTCCGCGCGGCGGTCACCAATTGCGGCAATGAATGGCCCCAGTCCCGGCTCACGCTGGCGCTGTCACCCGCGACGCTGCCGAAGATGGGATCGGTCTACGACATCGCGCTGGCGGCCGCGGTGCTTTCCGCGCAGCGCAAGCACCCGTGGGAGCGCCTGGAGAAAACGGTGCTGCTGGGTGAGCTGTCGCTGGACGGCCGGGTGCGCCCGGTACGCGGGGTGCTGCCCGCCGTGCTGGCGGCCAAACGCGACGGCTGGCCGGCGGTCGTCGTCCCGGTGGACAACCTGGCGGAGGCCAGCCTGGTCGACGGGATCGACGTCTGGGGCGTGCGCACGCTGCGCCAACTGCAGGGCTGGCTCGGCGCCTCCGGCGGCCTGGACCCCAGGATCAGCGCCGGGACCACGGACCCGGAGCCCACGGCGGATCTGGCCGACGTGATCGGACAGGCGCAGGCGCGGTTCGCGGTGGAAGTCGCGGCCGCCGGTGCGCATCACCTCATGCTGACCGGGCCGCCGGGGGTCGGCAAAACGATGCTGGCGCAACGCCTTCCGGGACTGCTGCCGCCGCTGTCGGACGATGAGTCCCTCGAGGTCACGGCGATCCACTCGGTGGCCGGGCTGCTGACTGCGGATACGCCGTTGATCACCCGTCCGCCGTTCGTCGCGCCGCACCACAGCTCCAGCGTCGCCGCGCTTGTCGGCGGGGGTTCGGGGATGGCCCGCCCCGGCGCGGTCAGTAGGGCGCATCGCGGCGTGTTGTTCTTAGACGAATGTGCCGAGATCAGCGTCAGCGCGCTGGAAGCGCTGCGAACGCCGTTGGAGGACGGGGAGATTCGCCTCGCCCGTCGCGACGGGGTGGCGTGCTACCCGGCCCGCTTCCAGCTGGTGCTGGCCGCCAACCCGTGCCCATGCGCGCCGGCCGACCCGCAGGACTGCATCTGCGCTGCCGCGGCCAAACGCCGCTACCTGGGCAAGCTGTCCGGGCCGCTGATGGATCGCGTTGACCTGCGGGTGCAGATGCATCCGGTGCGCGCCGGGGCCATCTCGGTCACCGACGGCGAATCGACCGCGCAGGTTCGCCAGCGGGTGGCGGCGGCGCGCCACGCGGCCGCCGAGCGTTGGCGCCATCACGGGTTCCGCACCAACGCCGAAGTCAGCGGGACGCTGTTGCGTCGAAAGTTTCGACCCGGCAACGCCGCGATGGACCCGCTGAAGACGGCGCTAGACCGTGGGCTGCTGTCCATCCGCGGCCTGGATCGCACGTTGCGCGTCGCGTGGAGCCTGGCCGACTTGGCCGGCCGCACCTCGCCCGGGCTCGACGAAGTCGCTGCCGCGCTGAGCTTTCGGCAACCTGGGACACAGCGATGACCGATCCGGTGTTGTCCGCGTGGGCTTACCTGTCGCGGGTCGCGGAGCCGCCCTGTCCGGAACTGGCCGCCCTGGTGCGATGCGTCGGCCCGCAGGAGGCGGCCGACCGGGTCCGCCGCGGCCTGGTCAACGACGACCTGGCGCGCCACACCGAGGCCAGGCGCGAAATAGACCTGGCCGCAGCCGATCTCGAGCTGCTCGCGCGTCGCGGCGGACGATTGATCACGCCCGATGACGACGAGTGGCCGCTCGCGTTCGCGGCGTTCGGCGGCGCCGGCGCCCGTCCGCGCGGCGGGCCGCCAATGGTGTTGTGGGCGCTCGGTCCCGCACGCCTGGATGAGGTGTCGTGCCGAGCGGCCGCCGTGGTCGGGACCCGAGCGGCGACCACCTATGGCGAGCACGTGGCGGCGGATTTGGCGGCCGGTCTGGTCGAGCGCGACGTCGCCGTCGTATCCGGCGGGGCCTACGGGATCGACGGCGCGGCCCACCGCGCGGCGCTGGCCGCCGACGGGGTCACCGTGGCCGTGCTGGCCGGCGGGCTCGACGTCCCTTATCCCGCCGGGCATTCGGCGCTACTGCATCGCATCGGTCAGCACGGGCTGCTGTTCACCGAGTACCCGCCCGGTGTGCGCCCGGCCCGTTACCGGTTCCTGACCCGCAACCGTCTGGTGGCCGCCGTCGCCGGCGCGGTGGTGGTGGTCGAAGCGGGCCTGCGCAGCGGCGCCGCGAACACCGCCGCCTGGGCGCGGGCCCTGGGACGCGTGGTGGCCGCCGTGCCCGGCCCCGTCACGTCGTCGGCGTCGGCGGGATGCCATGCGCTGCTGCGCAACGGCGGGGAACTGGTCACCCGAGCCGACGACATCGTCGAACTGGTTGGTCGCATCGGTGAGCTGGCATCCGAGGAGCCGCGGCCCACCACGGCGCTGGACGGGCTGGGCGAGGCCGAGCGTCAGGTATACGAGGCGCTACCGGGCCGCGGCGCCGTCACGGTCGACGAGATCGCCGTGGCGGCCGGACTGGCGCCTCAGCAGGTACTCGGACCGCTCGCGATGCTCGAGGTGGCCGGCTTCGCCGAGCGTCGCGAGGGACGGTGGCGAATCGTCCGCGCCGGCGGCGGCCAAGCTGCAAGGACCACGCGGCTCGTATAGTCGACGAGGGTCGGGTCTGAACAGGAGGATAAGTGGCAGGTCGGCCTCTGCAGAGCTTCGAAGTCGTCGGTACCAAACAGCTCACCCGGCACATGGTGCGGGTGGTGCTGGGCAGCAGGTCTTTCGAGACCTTCGTGCCCAGCAAGTTCACCGACTCCTACGTCAAGATGGCGTTCGTCGCAGACGATGTCGACGTGGCCGCACTGCCGCAGCCGTTGACGCTGGACAGCTTCGCCGACCTGCCGCCGGAGAAAAGGCCCTCGGTACGGACCATGACCGTTCGCCAGGTCGACCCGGCGGCCCGCGAGATCACCATCGACATCGTCGTGCACGGCGAGCACGGGGTCGCGGGCCCATGGGCGGCCGCGGCCCAACCCGGCCAGCCGATCTACCTGATGGGTCCCGGCGGCGCCTATACCCCCGACCCGGCCGCCGATTGGCACCTGCTGGCCGGCGACGAGTCCGCGCTGCCCGCCATCGCCGCCGCTCTGGAAGCGTTGCCCGCCAATGCGGTTGGCAAGGCGTTCATTGAGGTCGCCGGCCAGGAGGACGAAATCCCTTTGACCGCACCGGATTCCGTCGAAGTCAGTTGGGTCTATCGCGGCGGGCGCGCCGACCTGGTTCCCGAGGACCGCGCCGGGGATCACGCGCCGCTGATCGAGGCGGTCACCACCACCCCGTGGCTGCCCGGGCAGGTGCACGTGTTCGTCCACGGCGAGGCGCAGACGGTGATGCACAACCTGCGGCCCTACATCCGCAAAGAGCGCGGGGTGGACGCGACGTGGGCGTCGTCGATCTCCGGCTATTGGCGACGCGGCCGCACCGAAGAGACGTTCCGGCAATGGAAGAAGGAACTGGCCGAGACTGAGGCCGGGACTTAGCGGTGGTACCCCCACCCCACTTCGGGGACTATCAGAACGAGATCTACCTGCAGGGCCTGGCCGGAGTGGCGCCGAAGCTTCCGATGGTCTTCGCGGAACTGGAAGCCAAGGCCGAAAAATCACTGCCACCCTCGATCTGGTCCTACGTGGCGGGCGGGGCCGGCGACGAACGAACCCAGCGCGCAAACTGCGAGGCCTTCGAACGGTGGGGCCTGTACCCGCGCATGTTCGTCGGCGCCGCCCAGCGCGACCTGTCCGTCGACTTGTTCGGCCTGACCCTGCCGGCCCCGCTGTTTATGGCGCCGATCGGCGTCATCGGGCTGTGCGCCCAGGACGGGCACGGCGACCTGGCCACCGCACGCGCGGCCGCGGCCACCGGCGTGCCCATGGTCGCCTCGACGCTGACCGTCGACCCGATGGAAGACGTCGCCGCCGCCCTCGGCGATACGCCCGGGTTTTTCCAGCTCTACACACCGACCGACCGTGACCTGGCCGCCAGCCTGGTGCAGCGCGCCGAGGCGGCAGGCTTCAAGGGCATCGTCGTCACCCTCGACACCTGGGTCACCGGCTGGCGCCCGCGTGACCTGAGTACCTCCAACTTCCCCCAGCTGCGCGGCCACTGCCTGGCCAACTACACCAGCGATCCGGTCTTCCGCGCCAGCCTGCAACGGCCGCCGGAGGAGAACCCGCAGGGCGCCGTGCTGCGCTGGATACAACTCTTCGGAAACGCTTTGACCTGGGACGACCTCGCGTGGCTGCGCTCGCTGACCGAGCTGCCGCTGCTCCTGAAGGGCATCTGTCACCCCGACGACGCCCGGCGCGCCCGGGACGGCGGTGTCGACGGCATCTACTGCTCCAACCACGGCGGCCGCCAAGCCAACGGCGGCCTGCCCGCCATCGATTGCCTGCCGGCGGTGGTCGAGGCGGCCGATGGCCTGCCGGTTTTGTTCGACTCGGGCATCCGCAGCGGCGCCGACGTCATCAAGGCGCTGGCGCTGGGCGCCACCGCGGTGGGCGTCGGCCGCCCGTACGCCTACGGCCTGGCGCTCGGCGGCGTCGACGGCGTCGTGCACGTGCTGCGCACGCTGCTGGCCGAAGCGGACCTGATCATGGCCGTCGACGGCTATCCCACGCTCAAAGATCTCACCCCGGACACGCTGCGGCGCGTCGACTAAGCGGCGGCCGGCGCGCCTGCGACCGTGGGGGAATGCAGGCGATCCTCGAGGAGTTCGACGAGTACCTGGCGCTGCAATGCGGTCGCTCGGCGCACACCCGTCGCGCCTACCTGGGCGACGTGCGCTCGCTGTTCGAATTCCTGGACGGACGCGGCATCGGCCTGGACGGCTTGAGCCTGCCCGTGCTGCGGACGTGGCTGGCCGGGGCGGCCAGCGCCGGCGCCGCCCGCACGACCCTGGCCCGTCGCACCTCGGCGATCAGGGCGTTCACCGCGTGGGCAACGCGGCGCGGACTGCTGACCACCGACCCCGGCGCCCGGCTGCAAATGCCCAAGGCGCACCGCACGCTGCCCGCGGTGCTGCGCCAGGACCAGGCGCTGGACGCCATGGCCGCCGCGAAATCCGGTGCGCAGCAAGGAGATCCATTGGCGCTGCGAGACCGGCTGATCGTCGAGATGCTGTACGCCACCGGTATTCGGGTGAGCGAGTTGTGCGGCCTGGACATCGACGACGTCGACACCCGGCAGCGGCTGGTGCGGGTCCTCGGCAAGGGCAACAAGCAACGGACGGTGCCCTTCGGGGTGCCCGCCGCCGACGCGCTGCGGGCCTGGCTGGACGACGGGCGTCCCGCCCTACTCACCGCGGAGTCTGGCCCGGCGCTGCTGCTCGGCGCGCGGGGCCGCCGGCTCGATGTGCGCCAGGCCCGCACGGTCGTGCACCAGACCGTCGCCGCGGTGAGCGGCGCCCCCGACATGGGGCCGCACGGCCTGCGGCACAGCGCGGCCACCCACCTGCTCGAAGGCGGGGCCGACCTGCGCGTCGTCCAGGAGTTGCTCGGCCATTCCAGCCTGGCGACCACCCAGCTGTACACCCACGTCGCGGTGTCTCGGCTGCGTGCCGTGCACGACCAGGCCCACCCGCGAGCCTGAGTGTGCACCGGCGGCGTCGGGTGTGCGCCCAGGCCGCCACAGCTGCACCCTCGAACACGCGACTAGCCGTCCAGCGGCTTGAGGCGGATGCGGGTCGACTTCAACAGGCCCAGCGGATCGACGTAGTGCGCGCCCGACGCGGGGCCCCACATCGCGCCCCAATGCAAACACGCCGCGGCCTGGCAGCCGGGGTGCCCGGCGACCAGCTCGCCCAGCACCGTCGACGCCGTCACCGGCTGGCCGGCCCGCACCGCCGCCCGGACCGGTTCGTAGCTGGTGTGCAATCCGCCGGGATGGGCGAGCGACACCACCGGCCGCCCGGCCAGCATCCCGGCGAACACCACGGTCGCCTGACCCGCCGCGTAGACCGGCTGGCCGGGGGCACCGGGCAGGTCCACCCCGCGATGCCCGGGATTCCAGTCGGGTGAGGGCGCGTCGAATCCGCGGGAGACCGCCGGCGGCGGCCGCAACGGCCAATCCAACCGAACGTCGTCGGCGGCCGCCGGCACCGCGGTGACCAGGGCCAGGGTTGCCAGCAGCGCCATCCACCGCACTCGTGCAGTTCAGCGCTACGCCGAAGATCGGGCCAGTCAGCGCTGTGGACAAGCACCGTCAAAGCACCTGGCTGAACGGTGTAAACTCCTTCCCGCGGTCCGTGTAAACGGGCTGACTTCGCGTGTCTGCGCAACAACCGGATGTCGAGCGGTCCCGATTAAGGGTTCGACATCTCAGCAGGCACCAGGGCCCGGCTTCACCCGATGCCGGGCGACAACCGAGAAAAAGGACTGGCCGTAATGGCTGTTGTAACCATGAAGCAGCTGCTTGACAGCGGCACCCACTTCGGGCATCAGACCCGTCGCTGGAATCCCAAGATGAAGCGGTTCATCTTCACCGACCGCAACGGCATCTACATCATCGACCTGCAGCAGACGCTGACCTTCATCGACAAGGCGTACGAATTCGTGAAGGAAACCGTCGCCCACGGAGGCACCGTGCTGTTCGTCGGCACCAAGAAGCAGGCGCAGGAATCGGTCGCCGCCGAAGCGACCCGCGTCGGCATGCCGTACGTGAACCAGCGCTGGCTGGGCGGCATGCTCACCAACTTCTCCACCGTGCACAAGCGGCTGCAGCGCCTCAAGGAGCTGGAGGCGATGGAGCAGACCGGCGGCTTCGAGGGCCGCACCAAGAAGGAGATCTTGGGCCTGACGCGGGAGAAGAACAAGCTGGAACGCAGCCTGGGCGGCATCCGCGACATGAACAAGGTCCCGTCGGCCGTCTGGGTCGTCGACACCAACAAGGAGCACATCGCCGTCGGCGAGGCCCGCAAACTGGGCATCCCGGTGATCGCGATCCTGGACACCAACTGCGACCCCGACGAGGTCGACTACCCGATCCCGGGCAACGACGACGCGATCCGCTCGGCCGCCCTGCTCACCAAGGTGATCGCGTCCGCGGTCGCCGAGGGCCTGCAGGCCCGCGCCGGCCTGGGCCGCGGTGACGGCAAGCCGGAGGCGGAAGCCGCCGAGCCGCTCGCCGAATGGGAGCAGGAACTGCTGGCCTCGGCGACCGCCAGCGCCACCCCCGCTGCCACCCCCTCCGCGGGCAACGACGCCGCTGCGGGCGCAACCGAATCAACACCCACGGAAGGCTGATATGGCGAACTTCACCGCCGCCGACGTCAAGCGGCTTCGGGAGCTCACCGGTGCCGGCATGCTCGACTGCAAGAACGCGCTGGCCGACAGCGACGGCGACTTCGACAAGGCCGTCGAGGCGCTGCGGATCAAGGGCGCCAAGGACGTCGGCAAGCGCGCCGAGCGCGCCACGGCCGAGGGCCTCGTCGCGGCCAAGGACGGCGCGCTGATCGAGCTCAACTCGGAGACCGACTTCGTCGCCAAGAACGCCGAATTCCAGGCCCTGGCAGACCAGGTCGTCGGCGCGGCGTTGGCCGCCAAGGCCACCGACGTCGACGCGCTGAAGGCCGCCAAGATCGGCGACACCACCGTCGAGCAGGCCATCGCGGACCTGTCGGCCAAGATCGGCGAAAAGCTGGAACTGCGCCGCGTGCAGTACTTCGACGGCAAGGTCGAGACGTACCTGCACAAGCGTGCGGCCGACCTGCCGCCCGCGGTCGGCGTGCTCGTCGAGTACACCGGTGATGGCGCCGAGGCGGCGCACACCGTCGCGCTGCAGATCGCCGCGCTCAAGGCCCGCTACCTGTCCCGCGACGACGTGCCTGAAGACGTCGTTGCCAGCGAACGCCGCATCGCCGAGGAGACCGCGAAGGCCGAGGGCAAGCCGGAGCAGGCGCTGCCCAAGATCGTCGAGGGCCGGCTGAACGGCTTCTTCAAGGACGCGGTGCTGCTCGAGCAGCCGTCGGTGTCGGACAGCAAGAAGACCGTCAAGGCGCTGCTCGACGAGGCCGGCGTCACGGTGACGCGGTTTGTCCGCTTCGAGGTGGGTCAGGCCTAGCCGGCCGGGGTGAACAGCTAGCGTCACTGTTATGCGACGCGTGCACGCTTTCGGTGATGATGCCCTCGGCGATCTCGACGCGGTCGGCCTCAGCGCCGCCATCCGCGCGGAATGGGTCAGCCGGGCCGATGTCATCGAGGCCGCCATCTCCCGCACCGAGGCCGTCAACCCGGTCCTGAATGGCTTGGCGCACAAGGCGTTTGACCAGGCTCGGGCCACCGCGGCAGGTTCTCCTGCGACGGGCTTTTTCAGCGGCGTCCCGACGTTCATCAAGGACAACGTCGACGTCGCCGGCCTGCCGACGATGCGGGGCGCCGACGCCTGGACGCCGTTCGACGCCGTCGCCGACGGCGAGTTCACCCGGCTGTATCTGGCCACCGGGCCGACAGCGCTTGGCAAGACGCAGATGTCGGAATTCGGGTTCAGCGCATCCGCCGAACATCCCCGACTGGGCCCGGTGCGCAACCCATGGGATACCGACTACACCGCAGGTGCCTCGTCGTCGGGGTCGGGCGCGTTCGTCGCGGCGGGCGTGGTGCCGATCGCGCACGCCAATGACGGCGGCGGCTCCATCCGAATTCCGGCCTCCTGCAACGGACTTGTCGGGTTGAAGCCGTCGCGCGGCCGGCTGCCGCTGGATCCGGAGCTGCGCCGGATGCCGGTAGGCATCGTCACCAACGGCGTGCTGACCCGCTCGGTGCGTGACACCGCCGCGTTCTATCGGGAGGCTGAGCGCGTCTGGCGCAATCCCAAGCTGCCGCCGGTCGGGGACGTCACCGGCCCCGGCAGGCAGCGGCTGCGCATCGCGGTGTTGACCCGTTCGGTGCACCGCGAGTGCAGCCCGCAACTCCGCGAGCTGACGCTGAAGACGGCCAGTCTGCTCGAGGAACTGGGCCACCGCGTCGAACATGTCGACGAGACCCCGGCGCCGGCCGGGTTCTCGGACGACTTCGTGTTGTATTGGGGATTCCTGGCGCTGGCGCAGGTGCGCGCCGGGCGGCGGCTGTTCGGCAAGACGTTCGACCGCACCCGGCTGGACGCCCTGACGCTGGGGCTGGACCGTCACACCAGCCGCAATCTGCACCGGTTGCCTGCCGTGATCATGCGCCTGCGCAGGATGCGGCGCCGCAGCGCGGAGTTCTTCCGTAACTACGACGCGGTGCTCACGCCCACGGTCGCCGACGAAACCCCGCGGGTCGGATACCTCGCGCCGACCGACTATCAGCAGCTGATGCAGCGGCTGATCGACTGGGTGGCGTTCACGCCGTGGCAGAACGTCACCGGCGATCCGGCGATATCGCTGCCGCTGGCCCAGACCGCGGATGGCATGCCCGCCGGCATGATGCTGTCCGCCGACATAGGGCGGGAAACGCTGCTGCTGGAGCTGGCCTACGAACTCGAAGAGGCCCGGCCGTGGGCGCGGATCCAGGACCCCGACGGGGCCGCGTGACTCAGTCCGATCCGAGCTTTTCGAGCATCCGTTTGAACTCGCGTTGCTGGGCCGCAGTCAGTTTGGCCAGGATGCGCGAATCGGCGACCCGGACCGCGCCCTCCGCGCGCTTCAATAGGGTGCGGCCCGCCGCGGTCAGCGTGGCCGGCAATGCGCGCCCGGAGGACACCGACTCCGGTCGGGCCACCGCGCCGATCTCTTCGAGCCTGCGCAGCACCGTGTTCATGGCCTGCGGCGTGACGTTGGTGTTGCGGGACAATTCCGCGCTGGACAGGCCCGGGTTCATCGAAAGGATGCGCATACAAACGAATTCGGGCAGTGTCAGCCCGAGCGGGCCCAAGACCGCGGAAACCTCCGGTCGCAGTACCGCCGCCACCCGGTAGAGCAGGAAACCGAGTGGGGCGTCTTCGATCTGACCCATGTCAATGATATTGACATACGTCGCGGGCCGGCAGCGACCGTATCTACAGAATCGGCCGGCCGCCCGTCACGGCCACCCGCGCACCGGAAATGTAGCTCGCATCATCGGAGGCCAACAGCACGTAGATTCCGGCGAGCTCGGCCGGCTGGCCGGCACGGCCGAGCGGCACGTTGTCGCCGAAGGATTCCACACTTTCCGCGGGCATGGTCGACGGAATCAGCGGCGTCCAGATGGGGCCGGGTGCCACGCTGTTGACGCGGATTCCTTTGTCGCCCAACAGTTGAGCCAGGCTGGCCGAAAAGTTGGCGATCGCGGCCTTGGTCGCCGCGTAGGGCGCCAGGGTGGGGTTGGGGCTGTCGGAGTTCACCGAGGAACTGCCGATGATCGACGACCCGGGGCGCATGTGCGGCAGCGCGGCCTTCGCGAGGTAAAAATAGGCACCGACATTGAGCCGGAAGGTGTAGTCCCATTCTTCGTCGCTGATCTCTTCCAGGTTTTTGTGCATCATTTGGTATGCGGCGTTGTTGACCAGGATGTCGATGCCGCCGAATTCTTTGACCGCCCGCTCGACCACCGCCCGGCAGTGGGCCGCGTCGGAGAGGTCGCCTGGAACCAGCACGCACCGGCGCCCCGCGTCCTCCACATAGCGGGCGACATCGCGCGCGTCATCGTGCTCGTTGAGGTAGGAGACGAGGACGTCGGCGCCCTCCCGAGCGAACGCGATCGCGACGGCCCGCCCGATTCCGCTGTCACCTCCGGTGACGATCGCCCGCTTGCCGGTGAGTTTGCCCGAGCCGCGGTAACTGGTTTCGCCGCAATCGGGCACGGGATCCATCCGGGCCTGCACCCCGGGCGGGCTCTGTTGCTGCGCAGTAAAAGTCATACGCTGCGGCTACCCGCGCGGGTGGCCGCTAATCAACTGATGATTCTGGTGCCGCTGTTAATTCTGTGGTTCCAAGCGAAACGTCATGCGGCGCAATGTGGCACAAAAAGAATGCCGGCCATTCCTACTGGTAATCGAGGCGCAGATCGGGAAATTTGCGTTTGGCCCCGTTTAGCCCCGCGACAAATGGGTTATGCGAATTGCCATGCCGTTGTCGCACCCTGCCCAAGGGGGTGACAGTTCGACACGAAAGGAAATTTGAGCATGAAGGTCAGCAAGACTGCTGTAAAGACGGCTATTGCCGCCGGGGGAATTGCGGCGACAAGCGTTTTCGCCGCAGCGACCGCCTACGCTGCGCCGCCCAACATCCAGGGTTTCGGCACCAGCGAACAACTCGTGGACGGGCCACTGATCACCAACTACACCGTGAGCAACCTGCAACCCAGCAACGCTGTGATCCCCGGCTACACGCCCAAGGGAACGCTCTACCAGGCTGACATCACCGCCAGGTCGGACAGCGGCCTCGTTACCCCGATGGTTAACGACTTCATCGCCCGCGGGCCCAACGGTCAGAACTACCGCGTGATCGACAAGGTGCAGGCCCCGGGCAGCCTTAACCCGGCACCCATCCCGCAGGGCAGTGAATCGACGGGCACGCTGTACTTCGACGTGACCGGCGCACCGCCGAACGGCGTCGCGTACAACGACGGGATGCAAGACGTCCTGATCTGGACGTCGAACGTGCCTGGCGGCGCGGGACCTGCCGCGCCGAACCAGAGCCCGGCACCCGGCGCGCTGCCTAGCCCGGCGCCCAACGGGCCGGCGCACACCTAATCGGCTGGCACGAATCTCCCTGCGCCACACCTGCTGGCGCGGGGAGGTTTGCGTATGCGGGAATTGTCACGACCGAAGGGGGTATCCGGCTGATATGACTGACATCGACCACAGGCCAGCCGACGTCCGTGAACAAGCTCAGCGACATGCCGAACAGGCGCGCGCGACGATGGGGGAGAAGCGCAGCGACGCCGACGGCGGGCTGAGCGGCTGGGTGGCCGGGCGTGCCGGCGAATGGGACCTCAGCGGCCAGGACGAAACCACTTTGCAGCGCCAGAAGTTCTTCTGGAACGTCTTGGTTGACTATTGGTTCCGCATGGAGATGGACGGCTGGGAGAACATCCCGCCGCCGCCGGCGCTGCTGGTGGGGATTCACTCGGGCGCGCCGTTCGTCTGGGACGCGTGGACCGTCGGTATCCAATGGTGGCGCCGCTTCGGGCAAGACCGCCCGCTGCACGGCACCGCCCACGACGCGTTGATGGCGATCCCGCTCATCGGGCGCTACTTCCGCTCGATGGGGGTGCTTCCGGCCGCCCCGGACGCGATCGCCACCGCGCTGGCCGAGGGGCGCGACGTGGCGTTGTGGCCGGGCGGCGAAGTGGATTCGCTGCGCCCGTGGACCGAGCGTGATCACGCCAACCTCGCGGGGCGCACAGGGTTCGTGAAGATGGCGATTCGCGCCGGCGTGCCGATCGTGCCGATCGCCACCGTCGGCGGTGCCGACGCGATGCCGGTGCTCATTCGCGGCGACCGGTTGTCGAAGGCGTTGCAACTTGACCGCCTGCTGCGGCTGAAAGTGTTCCCGCTGGCGGTCTCGCTGCCCTGGGGCATCGCGCCGGCGGCGCTTCCGCAGCTGCCGCTGCCGGCCAAGATCAGGACCCGGTTCATGCCCGTGGTCGAGCTGGACCGCGACCCCGCCCGCGCCGAGGACGACGACTACGTCGACCGCAAGTACCGCGAGGTGGAGGACAGCATTCAGGAGGGCATGGACGCCCTGGCGCGCAAGCGCGCACTGCCGCTCTTCGCGTGACCGGACACCCGAAAGTTCGTGCGGGACAGGGCATTTGGGTCAGGCTTGAGCGCCCGTCGGGATCGAGCCCATCGCCGCCGGTTCGTTGACGATCCATTCCGGATGCGGCGGTGTCACGGCCATGTAGCCCACACCGCGTACGGTGTCGACCATCGATTCGTATTCGGTTCCGAGCTTGGCGCGCAGTCGCCGCACGTGAACGTCGACCGTACGGACCCGGCCGTTGCAGTCGTATCCCCACACCTCGTGCAGCAACCGGGTGCGGCTGAACGCCCGGCCCGCATGCTGCACAAGGAAATTCAACAGTTTGAACTCCGTCAGCGTCAGACCGAGGTCCCTGCCCGCGAGCGACCCGGTGAAACTCGCCGGGTGCAGAGTGAGGTCGCCGAACCGCAGTATGCCGTCGACCGCGTTGCGCCGGCGTTTGACCGCCAGGCGTAGGCGCGCCTGCAACTCGTCCGCGCTACCCGCCGGCAGCATCACGTCATCGAAATTCCAGTCGACGTCGATGGTGACGACGTTTGCCGGGGTAACGACGGCCAGCACCGCGGTGCCCGGCGCGCTGGTGGTGAGGCGCCGGCAAGCGGTGCGAGCCGCGGTGAGGTTGGTACGCGCATCGATGATCGCGACGTCGGCCTTTTCGCACTGCCCGTCGATGTGATCGCCCAGCGGCGCGCGCCGCATGCTGTGTGCGAATGAACTCAGCGTCGGTAATACCGATTCGAAATCATCGGCATCGGTGAGTAGTAGTACGTCCAAAGACATCTCCAAAATTCATGACAGTTCTGTCATGGAACCCGTAGGCACCTCCCATGGAGATGTCCGCCAGCGCAGCGCTGAATACCCGCCTCAGGGCAGAACTATGCCACCTTAATTTCCCGGCCGGGCGGCAATGGTGAGCGCCCGGAGAAAGACGACGGGCCCGGCCCGTGAGGCCGGGCCGGACCCATCCGCGGAAACAAGCCGCTAGTTCTGGTTGGACTTCTGCCGTTCCTCGGCCACCTGCGCGCTGCCGCGCGCCGCCTCGGCCTCGGCCTCCTTCTTGGCCGCGTTGCGCTGCGCCTCGGCCTTGTCCTGCTGGGCCTGGCCCTCGCGGGTGAGGTCATCTCGACCCGATACGGCTCCGACGGCCTCCTTGACGCGTCCCTTGGCGTCCTCGACGACGCCCTTGACGGCTTCGGCAGGTCCGGATTTGTTGGTGTCCGCCATGAATGATTCCTCCTCAGTGGCGTACTTATTTGGGCGATTCACGCCCAATGCCGATCCACAAACGGTCGGCCCGGTCAGCGCGGGTCCAGTCCTTATTCTCAAGACCTCGATTTCGCCCGCAAGGATGCGGATTCCCCATGCCGCAGGATGCTCAAACATCGCTCGTGCGGGCAACCGAGCAGATAATGCACCCCGCCCATGCCGGATTGTGCTGCGATGAGGCAGGATGTGAAATGCCGTTCCGGGTGAGGTCGTCCGGGATGGCACTGTCATGCGAGGAGTGTGATGACGGACCCCGAGCCAACCAGCGCCAACGGTGTACCGATGGGCCGATCGAAGTATTCGAGAGTGTTGCTCAAGCTCGGTGGCGAGATGTTCGGCGGCGGGCAGGTGGGCCTGGATCCCGACGTCGTGGCACAGGTGGCCCGCCAGATCGCGGAGGTCGTTCGCGACGGGGTGCAGGTCGCCGTCGTGATCGGTGGCGGCAACTTCTTCCGCGGCGCGCAGCTTCAGCAGCGCGGCATGGAGCGCACCCGGTCGGACTACATGGGCATGCTCGGCACCGTGATGAATAGCCTTGCGCTGCAAGACTTCCTGGAGAAGGAAGGCATCGTGACCCGGGTCCAGACCGCGATCACGATGGGCCAGGTGGCCGAGCCGTACCTGCCGTTGCGCGCCGTGCGCCACCTGGAGAAGGGCAGGGTGGTGATCTTCGGCGCCGGCATGGGGCTGCCGTACTTCTCCACGGACACCACCGCCGCGCAGCGGGCGCTGGAGGTCGGCGCGGAAGTCGTCTTGATGGCCAAGGCGGTCGACGGGGTGTTCTCGGAGGACCCGCGGCAGAACCCGGACGCCGAGCTGCTCACCGCGATCAGCCACCGCGAGGTCATCGACCGCGGGCTGCGCGTGGCCGACGCCACTGCCTTCAGCCTGTGCATGGACAATGGCATGCCGATCCTGGTGTTCAACCTGCTGACCAGTGGCAATATCGCCCGGGCGGTCGCTGGTGAGAAGATCGGAACGCTGGTCACCACTTGAGGGGCGCAGAAATGAGGAGCGGCGCAGATGATTGACGAGGCTCTCTTCGACGCGGAAGAGAAAATGGAGAAGGCCGTATCCGTAGCTCGCGACGACTTGTCAACCATCCGAACCGGCCGCGCCAACCCGGGGATGTTCAACCGGATCGTCATCGACTACTACGGCACCAACACGCCGATCACGCAGCTGGCGAGCATCAACGTCCCCGAGGCCCGGCTCGTGGTCATCAAGCCCTACGAGGCCAATCAGCTGCACGCCATCGAGACCGCGATCCGCAACTCCGACCTCGGGGTCAACCCCACCAATGACGGCACCCTGATCCGGGTGGCCGTGCCGCAGCTCACCGAGGAGCGCCGCCGCGAGCTGGTCAAGCAGGCCAAGCACAAGGGGGAGGAAGCCCGGGTGTCGGTGCGCAACATCCGCCGCAAGGCGATGGAAGAGCTGCACCGCATCCGAAAGGACGGCGAGGCCGGCGAGGACGAGGTGGGCCGCGCCGAAAAGGATTTGGACAAGACCACCCATCAGTACGTCACCCAGATCGATGAGCTGGTCAAGCACAAAGAAGGCGAGCTGCTGGAGGTCTAGCGGCCGCTCAGCAACGAACCCCGTGTCATCCAACTACGCCGGCGCAGGCACCCCGCGCGACGAGCCGGTGCGTCGGACACACAACACCCTCCCGCAGGCGGCGAAGAAGACGTCCCGGGCCGGCCGCGACCTGCCCGCGGCGATCGCGGTGGGGCTGTTCACCGGTGGGCTCGTCGTCGGGACCCTCTTCTTCGCGCCGCGCTACTGGGTGGTGCTGTGCGCCGGGGCGATTCTGCTCTCCAGCCATGAGGTGGTGCGGCGGCTGCGCGAGGCCGGCTATGTCATTCCGGTCATTCCGCTCCTGGTTGGCGGCCAGGCCACCGTCTGGCTGACGTGGCCGTACGGCGCCCGGGGCGCGTTGGCCGGCTTCGGCGCCATGGTGGTGGTCTGCATGTTCTGGCGGCTGTTCATGCACGACAAGAGCAGGCCCCACGATCAGTCCGCGGGTCCGCCGTCGTCGCATTACCTTCGGGACGCGTCGGCCACGATCTTCCTGGCCGTCTGGGTGCCGCTGTTCGCCTCGTTCGCCGCGCTGCTGGTCTACCACCCGAAGGAAGGCGCGGGACGCGTGTTCTGCCTGATGGCGACCGTCGTCGCCTCCGACGTGGGCGGGTACGCCGTGGGGGTGCTGTTCGGGAAGCACCCGATGGTCCCGGCGATCAGCCCGAAGAAATCCTGGGAGGGGCTGGCCGGCTCGCTGGTCTGCGGCATTACCGCCGCGACCCTGTCCGTGACGTTCCTGGCCGGCAAAGCGTGGTGGATCGGCGCGCTGCTGGGCGTTCTCCTGGTGCTGACCTGCACCCTCGGCGACCTGGTGGAGTCGCAGGTCAAGCGCGACCTCGGCATCAAGGACATGGGCCGGCTGCTGCCCGGTCACGGCGGCCTGATGGATCGCCTCGACGGCGTGCTCCCGTCGGCCGCCGCGGCCTGGGCCGTGCTTACGTTGCTTCCCTAGGCGCTTTCCTGGGTGCTTCCCCAGGTTCCGGAGCCCGCGGCGTGGCCGATACTGGACAGATCATGGTCCAACAGCTGGTTTTCGACGAGCCCCGGCCGAGCAGGCCGCCACGGCACCTGGCCGACCTCGACGCGGCCGGCCGCGCGTCGGCGGTCGCGGAGCTGGGCTTGCCGGCGTTTCGGGCCAAGCAGCTCGCGCACCAGTACTACGGCCGCTTGCTCGCCGACCCGCGACAGATGACCGACCTGCCGGCGGCCGTGCGGGACCGGGTCGCCGAGACGATGTTCCCGAAGCTGCTCACCGCGGTCACCGAGGTCACCTGCGATGCCGGCCAGACACGAAAGACGTTGTGGCGGGCCATCGATGGCGCCACGATCGAGTCGGTTCTGATGCGCTATCCGCAGCGCAACACGCTATGCATTTCGTCGCAGGCCGGCTGCGGCATGGCGTGCCCGTTCTGCGCGACGGGTCAGGGCGGGCTGACGCGCAACCTGTCCACCGGCGAGATCCTCGAGCAGGTGCGTGCGGGCGCGGCGGCGCTGCGCGACGACTTCGGCGACCAGCGGCTGTCGAACGTCGTCTTCATGGGCATGGGTGAGCCGCTGGCGAACTACGCCAGGGTGCTGGCCGCGGTGCGGCGCATCGTCGAGGCGCCGCCGCACGGCTTCGGCATCTCGGCCCGATCGGTGACGGTGTCGACGGTGGGTCTGGTTCCCGCGATCCGCAAGCTCGCCGACGAGGGGCTGGGGGTCACGCTGGCGTTGTCGCTGCACGCGCCCGACGACGAGCTGCGCGACACGCTGGTGCCGGTCAACAACCGCTGGAAGATCGGCGAGGCCCTCGACGCGGCCCGGCACTACGCCGATGCCACCGGGCGGCGGGTATCGGTCGAGTACGCGCTGATCCGCGACGTCAACGACCAGCCCTGGCGAGCCGACCTGCTCGGCAAGCGGCTGCATCGGGCTCTTGGGCCGCTGGTGCACGTGAACCTCATTCCGCTCAACCCGACGCCGGGCAGCGATTGGGACGCCAGCCCGAAGGCCGTCGAGCGCGAGTTTGTCCGGCGGATCCGAGCGAAAGGAGTGTCATGCACCGTGCGAGACACCCGGGGCCGAGAGATCAGCGCCGCGTGCGGTCAGCTCGCCGCGCAGCCTGAACCGCGCTGACCCCTCGCGCGTCTTTAAGACATAAACCAGCAAATGAGGTGTGCCATGATTCGCCTGTTGTCCCCGCTCAGATTGTTTGCCGCAGCGGTTTTTGCCGCCGCATTGATATTCGGCCTGGCCGAGGCGCCGCACGCGAAGGCCGCCGACGAGCGCCTGCAGTTCAGCGCAACGACCCTCAGCGGTGCGCCGTTCAACGGCGCCAGCCTGCAGGGCAGGCCGGCGGTGCTGTGGTTCTGGACGCCGTGGTGTCCGTTCTGCAACGCCGAAGCTCCCGGCGTCGGCCAGGTGGCCGCCGCCAATCCCGGAGTCGCCTTCGTCGGCATCGCCGCCCACTCGGATGTCGGCGCGATGCAGAACTTCGTGTCCAAGTACAACTTGAACTTCCCCAATCTCAACGACGCCGACGGTGCGATCTGGGCCCGGTACAACGTGCCCTGGCAGCCGGCCTATGTGTTCTATCGGGCCGACGGCAGCTCGACATTCGTCAACAACCCGACGGCGGCCATGCCACAGGACGAGCTGGCGGGCCGCGTGGCCGCGCTGACGCACTGACCCGGTGAACCAGGGCCTCATTGGTCTGGCCTTCGCCGCCGGATTGGTTGCGGCCCTCAACCCGTGCGGGTTTGCGATGCTGCCCGCGTACCTACTTCTGGTGGTGCGCGGGCAGCGACCCGCTGCACGGTCGCTGGGGCCATGGCCGCCGATCGGCCGCGCAGTAGTGGCCACCGCCGGGATGGCGCTCGGCTTCGTGACGGTGTTCGGCGTGTTCGGGGCGCTGACCATATCGGCGGCCGCGACGGTGCAGCGCTACCTGCCCTACGGGACGGTCGTGATCGGCGTTGTGCTTGTCGCCCTTGGGGTTTGGCTGTTGTCCGGTCGGGAGTTGACGGCGCGCGCGATGGGCCCGCGGTGGGCGCCGAACGCGCGGCAGGGGTCGTGGCTGGTGGGCATGTACGGGTACGGCGTCAGCTATGCGATCGCCTCGCTGTCGTGCACCGTCGGTCCGTTCCTGGCGGTCACCGGCGCGGGCTTTCGGGGTGGATCGATCCTCAACGGTGTGGCGATCTATGTGGCCTACGTCGCGGGCCTCACCGCGGTGGTCGGCGTGCTCGCCGTCGCCGCGGCCATCGGCGGTTCGGCGTTGGCCGACCGGATTCGGCGAATCCTGCCGTTCGTCAACCGGATCGGTGGAGCTCTGCTGGTGGTGGTCGGTCTGTACGTGGCCTACTACGGCGTCTACGAGCTCCGGTTATTCAACGGCCGGGCGAATCCGCACGACGCGGTGATCGGCGCGGCCGGGCGCCTGCAGGGACTGCTGGCCGGCTGGGTGCACCAGCATGGCGGATGGCCCTGGGTCGCCGCGCTGTTCGTGCTGCTCGCCGGCGCGCTCGTCGGCGCCTGGTACCGGCGGGCGCGGCGCTGAAACCCTTTCCCGGCCCTACCTGATCCAGCCGCGCCGGCGGCCCCACAGATCGCGCACCAGAACGACGAGCGTCAGTGCGGCAAACCCGATCAGGTACCAGTTCTCGACGTGACCGACGTGGTTGCCGCGCAGCATCGCCAGCAGGAATAGGACCGCGAATATCCCGACGCCGTGCCAGGTGCGGTGGTTGATCCGGCTCCACCCCCACGCCGCCGACGGCACCTCGGCGGGGTCGACGCCGTTGAAGTGCTCCACCTCGGTACTGGCCACGGCGATTTTCCCTTTCGGATCGGATCGGTTTAACCGAGATTCTGGCATACGCGAGGACCCGCGGGCATCGGGGCGCGGGGCACAATGAATGGGTGACCGACCCGGCAACCGCCTCAGCGACCGACGGAAACGCCCAGGGCCGCCTGCGGGTGCTGGTGCTGGGCAGTACCGGCTCGATCGGCACCCAGGCGCTGGAAGTAATCGCCGCAAATCCGGAGCGCTTCGAGGTGGTGGGGCTGGCCGCCGGGGGCGCGAACGTGGACACGCTGCTGCGCCAGCGCGCCGAGACCGGGGTCACCAACATCGCGATCGCCGACGATCGCGCGGCCGAGCGTGCCGCCCAGGAAGTCGGGCACATCCCCTACAGCGGTCCCGACGCGGTCACCCGGCTGGTCGAGGAGACCGAGGCCGACGTCGTACTCAACGCGCTGGTCGGGGCCTTGGGCCTGCGGCCGACACTGGCCGCGCTGGCGTCGGGCGCGCGCCTGGCACTGGCCAACAAGGAATCGCTGGTCGCCGGCGGGCCCCTGGTCGTGCGGGCGGCCCGACCGGGTCAGATCGTGCCCGTCGACTCCGAGCACTCCGCGCTGGCCCAGTGCCTGCGCGGGGGCGACCCCGACGAGGTCGCCAAGCTGGTGCTCACCGCCTCCGGCGGACCCTTCCGCGGCTGGGCCGCCGCCGACCTCGAGGCCGTCACCACCGAGCAGGCCGGCGCCCACCCGACCTGGTCGATGGGCCCGATGAACACGCTGAACTCGGCGTCGCTGGTCAACAAGGGACTCGAACTCATCGAGACCCACCTGCTGTTCGGCATCCCCTACGACCGCATCGAGGTCGTGGTGCACCCCCAGTCGATCGTTCATTCGATGGTCACGTTCGTCGACGGCTCGACCATCGCCCAGGCCAGCCCCCCGGACATGAAGCTGCCGATTTCGCTGGCGTTGGGCTGGCCCCGACGAGTCGGCGGCGCCGCGCTCGCCTGCGATTTCACCACCGCTTCGACCTGGGAATTCGAGCCGCTGGACAGCGCCGTCTTCCCGGCCGTCGAGCTGGCCCGGCACGCCGGGACGACCGGCGGCTGCATGCCCGCCGTCTACAACGCGGCCAACGAAGAGGCCGCCGAGGCGTTTCTCGACGGCCGGATCGGCTTCCCCGCCATCGTGAGAACGATCGCCGACGTGCTACACGCCGCGGACCAATGGGCCCCCCACTTGGGCGAGGTACCCGCTACCGTGGATGACGTACTAGACGCGCAGCGCTGGGCACGTGAGCGAGCGCAGCGCGCAGTCAGAAAGGTCCTAGCAGCCCGATGATGTTCGCAATCGGCATTGCGCTGTTCGCGCTCGCCATCCTGATCTCGGTGGCCCTGCACGAATGCGGCCACATGTGGGTCGCGCGCGCCACCGGCATGAAGGTGCGCCGGTTTTTCGTC
The DNA here is from genome assembly GCF_001954045.1 of Mycobacterium sp. SP-6446. NCBI lineage: Bacteria > Bacillati > Actinomycetota > Actinomycetes > Mycobacteriales > Mycobacteriaceae > Mycobacterium > Mycobacterium sp. SP-6446. Next base: position 40,229 of record NZ_MBEM01000038.1, read on the forward strand.
GGCTTCGGCCCCACCTTGTGGTCGACGCGGCGCGGCGAGACCCAGTACGGCGTCAAGGCCGCGCCGCTGGGCGGCTTCTGCGACATCGCCGGCATGACCCCGGTCGAGGATCTGGCGCCCGACGAGGCCGACCGCGCCATGTACAAGCAGGCGACCTGGAAGCGTGTCGCCGTGCTGTTCGCCGGCCCGGGCATGAACTTCGTCATCTGCCTCGTGCTGATCTACGGCATCGCACTGGTGTGGGGGCTGCCCAACCTGCACCCGCCCACCCGGGCCGTCGTCGGCGAAACCGCTTGTGTCGCACCGGAAACGGCGCCGGGCAAGATCGGCGCCTGCATCGGGCCCGGGCCGGCGGCGCTGGCCGGCATCCGCGCCGGCGACGTCGTCGTGAAGGTCGGGGACACCCCGGTGGCCAACTTCGAGGACATGGCCGCCGCGGTGCGCAAATTGCACGGCACCGTTCCGGTCGTCGTCGAGCGAGGTGGCACCACCATCACCACCTACGTCGACGTGACGCCCACCCAACGCTTCTTGACCAACGGGCAGGGCGGCCAACCCCAGGCCTCGACGGTGGGCGCGATCGGGGTGGGCGCCGTCAAGTCCGCGCCCGCGCACTACGGCGTGCTCTCCGCGATACCCGCCACCTTCACCTTCACCGGCGACCTCACCGCCGAGGTGGGTAAGGCGCTGCTCGCGATACCCACGAAAGTCGGTGCGCTGGTGCATGCCATCGGCGGCGGACAGCGTGACCCGCAGACACCGATGAGCGTCGTCGGCGCCAGCATCGTCGGCGGCGACACCGTCGACCACGGGCTGTGGGTGGCGTTCTGGTTCTTCCTGGCCCAGCTGAACCTCATCCTGGGCGCGATCAACCTGGTGCCGTTGCTGCCCTTCGACGGCGGCCACATCGCGATCGCGGTGTTCGAAAAGATCCGCAACAGCATCCGATCCGCCCGCGGCATGGTCGCGGCCGCGCCGGTGAACTATCTCAAGCTGATGCCCGCGACATACGTGGTCCTGGTGTTCGTGGTCGGCTACATGCTGCTGACGGTGACAGCCGATGTGGTCAACCCGATCCGGATCTTCCAGTAGTAGAGAGAAGGCATACACGTGACCGTTGGCCTGGGCATGCCGGACGCGCCGGCGCCCACGCTCGCCCCGCGCCGCAAGACGCGGCAACTGATGGTGGGCGACGTCGGGGTCGGCAGCGACAATCCGATTTCGGTGCAGTCGATGTGCACCACCAAGACCCATGACGTCAACACCACCCTGCAGCAGATCGCCGAGTTGACCGCGGCCGGCTGCGACATCGTCCGTGTGGCCTGCCCGCGGCAGGAGGATGCCGACGCGCTGGCCGAGATCGCCCGACACAGCCAGATCCCGGTGATCGCGGACATCCACTTCCAGCCGAAGTACATCTTCGCCGCCATCGACGCGGGCTGTGCCGCCGTGCGGGTAAACCCGGGCAACATCAAGGAATTCGACGGCCGGGTGGGCGAGGTCGCCAAGGCCGCCGGCGCGGCGGGCATTCCCATCCGCATCGGGGTCAACGCCGGCTCGCTGGACAAGCGGTTCATGGAGAAGTACGGCAAGGCCACGCCCGAGGCGCTGGTCGAGTCGGCGCTGTGGGAGGCCTCCCTGTTCGAGGAGCACGGCTTCGGCGACATCAAGATCAGCGTCAAGCACAACGACCCAGTCGTGATGGTCGCCGCGTACGAGCAGCTGGCCGCGCAGTGCGACTACCCGCTGCACCTCGGCGTCACCGAGGCCGGCCCCGCCTTCCAGGGCACCATCAAGTCCGCCGTCGCCTTCGGTGCGCTGCTGTCGCGGGGCATCGGCGACACCATCCGGGTATCGCTGTCGGCGCCGCCCGTGGAGGAAGTCAAGGTCGGCATCCAGATTCTCGAGTCGCTGAACCTGCGGCCGCGTTCGCTGGAGATCGTGTCGTGCCCATCGTGCGGGCGCGCGCAGGTCGACGTCTACACCCTGGCGAACGAAGTCACCGCCGGTTTGGACGGTCTCGACGTGCCGCTGCGGGTCGCCGTGATGGGCTGCGTCGTCAACGGGCCGGGGGAGGCCCGCGAAGCCGACCTCGGCGTCGCGTCGGGAAATGGCAAGGGCCAGATCTTCGTTCGCGGCGAAGTCATCAAGACCGTGCCCGAAGCGCAGATCGTCGAGACGCTGATCGAAGAGGCCATGCGGCTCGCGTCCGAGAACAACAGCGATCACGGACCGGACACAACCGCGAGCGGTTCGCCTATTGTGACCGTAAGCTGATAGGGGCCCTACCGGCCTTCGGTCCGCACCACAGAGAGTTCGCCAGATGTCGGCTCCGCCCATCTTTCGCCTCATCGGCGACCGGCGGGTGTCCGTGGTGCGTGACGCCGCCGCGGTGTGGCGGGTCTTCGAAGAGGACCCGGTCGGGTCGTGCATGGTCGCGGCGCGCGTGGCGGATCACGGCATCGACCCCAACTCGATCGGCGGCGAGCTGTGGACCCGCCGCGGCGTGGAGGAGTCGCTGTGCTTCGCCGGGGCCAACCTGATCCCGCTGCGCGGCGGGCCGGCCGATCTGGCCGCGTTCGCCGACGAGGCGATGAGCGGGACGCGGCGTTGTTCGTCCCTGGTCGGCAGGGCCGGCCTGGTGATGCCGATGTGGGAACGGCTCGAGTCGGCGTGGGGTCCCGCGCGCGATGTCCGCGACCACCAACCGCTGATGGCGTTGACGACGCACCCGAGCTGCGAGATCGACACCGAGGTACGTCAGGTCCGCCCGGAGGAACTGGACGCGTATCTGGTGGCCGCCGTCGACATGTTCATCGGCGAAGTGGGCGTCGACCCGCGGCTCGGTGACGGCGGTCGCGGCTACCGCCGCCGGGTGGCCAGCCTGATCGCGGCGGGACGCGCGTGGGCGCGCTTCGAGCACGGTGAGGTCGTGTTCAAGGCCGAAGTGGGATCGCAGTCCCCGGGCGTCGGCCAGATTCAGGGGGTATGGGTGCACCCCGAGTGGCGCGGCCTGGGGATCGGCACCGCCGGCACCGCAATGGTGGCCGCCGTGATCGTCGGCGGCGGGCGGATCGCCAGCCTCTACGTGAACAACTTCAACGCGGTGGCCCGTGCGGCCTACGCCCGGGTGGGCTTCGTCGAGGTCGGCACCTTCGCGACCGTGCTGCTGGACTAGCTGTATGCGAGCGTGCGGCTGGCCGCACGTTCGGCACCCAACGTGCGGCTGGCCGCACGTTCGGCATGGGGACCGGGCGCTCAGCACCACGTAACGGTTGGGTCTCGGTGTGTCGGCGCCGGTGTGGAGGCCCTCGCTTTAACATCTGTACCGATGGCAACAAAAACCACATTGACCCCATTGGTTTCTGGCGTGCTGCTCGTCGCGGTGATCGCCATGTCCGGGTGCACGCCGCGGCCCGACGGCCCGGGCCCGGCCGCCGAGAAGTTCTTCCACGCGCTGTCCATCGGGGACACCGCGTCGGCCGCCCAGCTCAGCGACAACCCCAACGAAGCCCGTGAAGCGTTGAACGCCGCGTGGGCCGGGCTGCAAGCAACACACCTCGACGCGCAGGTGCTGTCCTCGAAGTACGCCGAGGACACCGGCACGGTCGACTACCGGTTCAGCTGGCACCTGCCCAAGAACCGAATCTGGACGTATGACGGACAGCTGAAGATGGCTCGCGACGAGGGTCGCTGGGAGGTCCGCTGGGCCGCCAACGGGCTGCATCCCAAGCTGGGTGAGCATCAGACGTTCGCCTTGCGCGCCGACGCGCCGCGGCGCGCCTCGGTGAATGAACTCGGAGGCAGCGACGTGCTGGCGCCGGGCTACCTGTACCACTACACGCTGGACGCCACCCAGGCCGGGCCCGGCCTCATCGGGACGGCGCACGCGATCGTCGATGTGCTACGGCCCCTGAACGATTCGCTGACCGACCCGCAGTTGCTGGCCGAGCAAGCCAGCTCGGCGACCCAGCCGGTCGACCTGGTGACGCTGCAACCCGCCGACAACGACAAGATCTTCCCGCTGATCGGCAAGCTGCCGGGGATCGTGATCACGCCGCAGGCCGACATGCTGCCCACCGACCCGCATTTCGCACCCGCGGTCATCAGCCAGGTGAAGAAGGCCGTCATCGACCAGCTCAACGGTCAGGCGGGCTGGCGGGTGGTCAGCGTCAACCAGAACAACGTCGACGTCGCCGTGCTGCACGAGGTCGAGGGCACGCCGGCGCCGTCGGTGTCGATCACCCTGGACCGGGCGGTGCAGAACGCGGCCCAGCACGCGGTCGACACCCGCGGCGGCAAGGCGATGATGGTCGTGATCAAGCCGTCGACGGGGGAGATCCTCGCGATCGCGCAGAACGGCGCGGCCGACGCCGACGGCCTGATCGCCACCACCGGCCTGTTCCCGCCCGGATCGACATTCAAGATGGTCACCGCTGGAGCGGCCATCGAGCGCGACATGGCCACCCCCAACACGATGCTGGGCTGCCCCGGCCGCATCGACATCGGGCACCGCACCATCCCCAACTACGGCGGCTTCGACCTCGGCGTGGTGCCGATGTCACGAGCGTTCGCCAGTTCGTGCAACACCACATTTGCCGAGCTGAGCAGCAGGATGCCGCCCCGTGGCCTGACGCAGGCGGCCACCCGCTACGGGATCGGGCTCGACTACCAGGTGGACGGCATCACCACGGTCACCGGGTCGGTGCCGCCGACGGTGGACCTGGCCGAGCGCACCGAGGACGGGTTCGGCCAGGGCAAGGTGCTGGCCAGTCCGTTCGGCATGGCCCTGGTCGCGGCCACGGTCGCCGCCGGCAGGACGCCCGTGCCGCAGCTGATCGCCGGACGGCAGACGGCGGTCGACGGCGACAACACCCCGATCAGCCCGAAGATGGTCGACGCGCTGCGGCCCATGATGCGGCTGGTGGTGACCAACGGCACCGCCAAGGAGATCGCCGGCTGTTGCGGCGAGGTGTACGGGAAGACCGGTGAAGCCGAGTTTCCGGGCGGATCGCATTCCTGGTTCGCCGGCTACCGTGGCGATCTGGCGTTCGCCTCGCTGATCGTCGGGGGCGGCAGCTCCGAATACGCGGTCCGGATGACCAAGGTGATGTTCGAGTCACTGCCGCGGGACTTCCTCGCCTAACCCGATGGTGGCGACCCACTGCGCCCGGCTACGCCGCGCTTGCGATCGCAACCCGCGCCGGGTCCGCGCCGCCGCAACAGCGGTAAATTGCGAACATGACGGATACCGGCCCCGACATGGTCACGTTGCGTGTCTCCGACGCCGACCGCAACGGAACCATGCGGCGCCTGCACAACGCCGTCGCGCTCGGGCTGATCGACATCGGCGAGTTCGAACAGCGCTCGTCGCGGGTGTCCTACGCGCGCACCCGTCATGAGCTCGACGAGCTCGTTGGCGACCTGCCCGGGCCGGGTGCCATCGTCACCTCCGCGGCCGACCGGGTGGAGCTGCGGGGCTGGGCCGGTTCCCTGAAGCGGCACGGCGAATGGATGGTGCCCACCCGCCTGGCGCTGGTGCGCCGCCTGGGATCGATCGACCTCGATCTCACCCGGGCGCGGTTCGCCGGGCCGGTGGTGGTCATCGAACTCGACATGAAGTTCGGCTCCCTGGACCTGCGGCTACCCGACGGCGCCAGCGCCTCGATCGACGACGTCGAGGTCTACGTGGGCAGCGCCGCCGACCGGCGCAGGGACGCGCCGGCCGAGGGGTCGCCGCACGTGGTCCTGACCGGCCGGGTGACGTGCGGTTCGGTGATCATCCGCGGGCCGCGCCGTTCGCTGCTGCGGCGTCGCTAGCGAGCCGAATTCGCGAGTGTGCTTATTTGCAGGCGGCTCGTTGAACGCACCGCCGAATGAGCCTCGTTAAGCTGGCTGCATGCCCGCTCGCACCGCGCTTTCCCCCGGAGTGTTGTCCCCGACGCTGCCGGTGCCCAATCGCATCCCGCGTCCGGAATACGTCGGCAAGGCGACCGCCAAGGAGGGCACCGAGCCGTGGGTGCAAACGCCGGAGGTAATCGAGAAGATGCGCGTCGCCGGACGGATCGCGGCCGGCGCGCTCGCCGAGGCGGGTAAGGCGGTCGCGCCCGGGGTGACGACCGACGAGCTGGACCGCATCGCGCACGAGTACATGGTCGACAACGGTGCCTACCCATCGACTCTGGGCTACAAGGGATTCCCGAAGTCGTGCTGCACGTCGCTCAACGAGGTCATCTGCCACGGCATCCCCGACTCGACGGTGATCGCCGATGGCGACATCGTCAACATCGATGTCACCGCCTACATCGACGGTGTGCACGGCGACACCAACGCGACGTTCCTGGCCGGCGACGTCTCCGAGGAGCACCGGCTGCTCGTCGAGCGCACCAAGGAGGCGACGATGCGGGCGATCAACGCCGTCAAGCCGGGGCGTGCGCTGTCGGTCGTCGGCCGTGTCATCGAGGCCTACGCAAATCGGTTCGGGTACAACGTGGTTCGCGACTTCACCGGGCACGGCATCGGCACCACGTTTCACAACGGCCTGGTGGTGTTGCACTACGACCAGCCCTCGATCACGACGGAAATCCAGCAGGGCATGACGTTCACGATCGAACCGATGATCAACCTCGGCGGCCTGGACTACGAGATCTGGGACGACGGCTGGACGGTGGTCACCAAAGACCGCAAGTGGACCGCGCAGTTCGAGCACACTCTGCTGGTCACCGACACCGGCGCCGAAATCCTGACCCAGGTGTAAGGACCCGTTGAACGGCGCGCTGCTCGTCGCCGGCACCAGCTCCGACGCCGGGAAATCCATGGTGGTCGCGGGCCTGTGCCGGCTGCTGGCGCGCAAGGGGATCCGGGTCGCGCCGTTCAAGGCGCAGAACATGTCCAACAACTCGGTCGTCACGGCCGAGGGCGGCGAGATCGGCCGGGCCCAGGCGATCCAGGCGCGGGCGGCGGGGCTGGAGCCCAGCGTGCGGTTCAACCCGATCCTGCTCAAACCGGGCGGCGACCGCACGTCGCAGCTCGTGATCCGCGGGCAGGTGGCCGAATCCGTCAGCGCGGCCGGCTACATCGAACATCGCGACCGGCTCGCCGGCATCGTCGCCGACGAGTTGTCCTGCCTGCGTGACGAATTCGACGCGGTGATCTGCGAGGGCGCAGGCTCACCGGCCGAAATTAACCTGCGCGCAACGGATTTGGCCAACATGGGCCTGGCCAGGGCCGCGAACCTGCCGGTGGTCCTGGTCGGCGACATCGACCGCGGCGGCCTGCTGGCCCATCTGTTCGGCACGGTCGCCGTGCTCGAACCCGACGACCAGGCGCTGATCGCGGGGTTCATCGTCAACAAATTCCGCGGCGACCCGGCGTTGCTGGAACCCGGGCTGCGGCAGCTGCTCGCCCTGACCGGCCGCCCGACCTACGGGGTGCTGCCCTACACCGACGAGCTCTGGCTGGACGCCGAGGACTCGCTGTCGGTGGTCGCCCATCGCGTCGTCGGCACGCCGGCGCCGCCCCACGGCAGCCAGTGGCTGCGGGTGGCCGCGGTCCGGCTGCCCAGGATCTCCAATTCCACCGACGTCGAGGCGCTGGCGTGCGAGCCCGGCGTGCTGGTGCGCTGGGTCACCGACCCGGCCGACCTGGTGGACACCGACCTGATCGTGCTGCCTGGCAGCAAGGCCACCGTCGCCGACCTGACCTGGCTGCGCGATCGGGGCCTGGCCGCCGCGATCACCCGCCACGCCGGGGCCGGCAAGCCGGTGCTGGGCATCTGCGGCGGCTCGCAGATGCTGTGCCGGCGCATCGAGGACACGGTGGAATCCGGCGCCGGGGAGGTTGCCGGCCTGGGGCTGTTGGACGCCGACATCGCGTTCGACCGGACCAAGACGCTGCGCCGCTGGCAGCGGCCGCTGGCCGGGTACGAGATCCATCACGGGCGGCTGTCGCGGTGCGACGAGGACACCTGGTTCGATGCGGACTCCCAACCACAGGGCATCGTGCGCGGCGCGGTGTTCGGCACGCACTGGCACGGGCTGCTCGACAACGACGACTTCCGGCGCGCGTGGTTGACCCGCGTCGCCGACGCCGCCGGTCGCGGCGGATTCGTGGGTTGCCCCGACACCGACGTCACCGCACGCCGCGATGCCCAATTGGATGTGATCGCCGGGCTGGTCGCGTCCCACCTCGACGTCGATGCCGTCCTCGGCCTGCTCGACGGGCCCCCGCCGCGGCGACCGCACATCGCAAGCGCGCTGCGGCCGTAGCGCCGCACAAGCCTCGCGCACACCGGCCGCTTCCCTGTAGCGTGCGGGAGTGCCCTCGATGATGACCACACTCGACGGGTTTCCCGTTCCTGTTGGCGTAGCCGGTCCCGATAAGGGCGTCGTCGTCGTCATACTCGGCGACGCACAGCGGACGCCCGCCGCGTATGACGCCGTGTGCGAGCGTCTGCACACCGCTTCGCTGCGCACGGTCGTCGTCGGCCTCGATCCGCGGCTGACGCCCAAGTCGGTGGTCGGAATCCTCGACGCGCTGGGCATCGGTTGGGCCGTGGTGGTCGGCGACCGTGCGGGTGCCGACCTGGCGTGGGAACTCGCGGCGACCAAGTTGGGCCGGTTCACCGGCCTGGTCGTCATCGACCGCGGGCATCCGCGGGTGCCCGACCCCAGCGGGGTCATTCGCGACGAACACTGCCCGCCGGTGGAGATCGGCACCACCGTTCTGGTCAGCTCCCCGGGCGGGCGGTCGGTGGCCCGCAACAGCCAGCGCTTTGTGTATGCCGAATACCGCACGGTGGATCTGCTCGGGCGGCGCAACGCGCAGGAGTCGACCGCGCAGTTGGCCGCCGAGATCGTGTTGCGCGCCAGCACCTGGTAGCCGGTCCGGATTCGCGCATGTTGTCCGTGGCCGCGCTGGACCAGCTGGTCGGGATCGATGAGGTGGACACGGTCATCGTGGCCTTCACCGATATGCAGGGCCGGCTCGTCGGCAAGCGGATCGCGGCCCGGCTCTTCCTCGACGAGGTTGCCGCCCACGGCGCCGAGTGCTGCAGCTACCTGCTCGCCGTGGATGTCGAAATGAACACCGTGCCCGGTTACGCGATGTCGAGCTGGGAGACCGGATACGGCGACATGGTGATGATGCCCGACCTGACCACGCTGCGACTGGTGCCCTGGCTGCCCGCCACGGCGCTGGTCCTCGCGGACCTGTGCTGGGCCGACGGCAGCGCGGTCGCCGCCTCGCCCCGCGCCGTGCTGCGCCGTCAGCTGGACCGGCTGGGTAAGCGCGGACTGGTCGCCGATGTCGCGACCGAGCTGGAGTTCATCGTGTTCGACCAGTCCTATCGCGAGGCCTGGGCCGGCGGCTACCGCGGGCTGACCCCGGCCAGCGATTACAACATCGACTACGCGATATTGGCGTCGTCGCGGATGGAGCCGCTGCTGCACGACATTCGGTCGGGCATGCAGGGGGCGGGCCTGCGGTTCGAGGCCGTCAAGGGCGAATGCAACAGGGGGCAGCAGGAGATCGGCTTCCGTTACGACGAGGCGCTGGTGACCTGTGACAACCACGCCGTCTACAAGAACGGCGCCAAGGAAATCGCCGACCAGCATTCCCAGAGCCTGACGTTTATGGCGAAATACGATGAGCGCGAAGGCAATAGCTGTCACATCCATCTTTCGCTGCGAGCCGAGGACGGGCCTGAAAAAGGTAAAGCGGTGTTCGCCGACGACTCCGGGCCGCACGGCATGTCGTCGACGTTTCGCAGTTTCGTCGCCGGCCAGTTGGCCACGCTGCGCGAACTCACGTTGTTCTTCGCCCCGAACATCAACTCCTACAAGCGATTTGCCGACGGCAGTTTCGCGCCCACCGCGCTGGCGTGGGGGCTGGACAACCGCACCTGCGCGCTGCGGGTCGTCGGCCACGGCCGCAACATCCGGGTCGAATGCCGGGTCGCGGGCGGCGACGTCAACCAATACCTCGCGGTGGCGGCGCTCATCGCCGGTGGCCTGTCCGGCATCGAGCGAGGCCTGGAGCTACCCGATCCGTGCGCGGGCAACGCCTACGAGGACCCCGACGCGCACCGGCTGCCCGCCACGCTGGCCGAGGCCGCCGCGTTGTTCGAAGCCTCGGCGCTGGCGCGCGAGGCGTTCGGCGACGACGTGGTGACGCACTACCTCAACAACGCGCGCGTGGAGGTGGCGGCGTTCAACGCGGCGGTCACCGACTGGGAGAGGGTGCGCGGTTTTGAACGCCTCTAGACGACCCAGACGACCGGTGGTGGGTCTGACCACCTATCTGGAGCGGGTGCAGGCGGGTATCTGGGATGTCCCGGCCGGCTATTTGCCCGCTGACTACTTCCAAGGCGTCATCGATGCCGGTGGGGTCGCCGCGTTGCTGCCGCCGCAGCCGGCCGACGCCGATGCCGTAAGCGCGGCGCTGGACAGCCTGGACGCCTTGGTGATCACCGGCGGTTACGATCTCGACCCCGCCGCCTATGGACAGCCGCCGCATCCGACCACCGACCAGCCGCGCACCGTGCGCGACGCGTGGGAGCTCGCGCTGTTGCGGGGCGCGCTGGACCGAGCGCTCCCGGTGCTCGGCATCTGCCGCGGCGCGCAGGTGCTCAACGTCGCGTTCGGCGGCACGCTGCACCAGCACCTGCCCGACGTGCTCGGCCACGATGGGCATCGGGCCGGCAACGCCGTGTTCACCACGCTGCCGGTGCGGACGGTGCCGGGGACGCGGCTGGCCGCGCTGATGGGGGAGTCCACCGACGCGTCGTGCTATCACCATCAAGCCATCGACAAGGTGGGTCATCCCCTGGTGGTCAGCGCGTGGGACGCCGACGGCGTCGTCGAGGGGTTGGAGCTGCCCGGCGACCACTTCGTCCTCGCGGTGCAGTGGCATCCGGAGCAGACCCTGAGTGACCTGCGGCTGTTCAAGGCGGTCGTCGACGCCGCGCGGTCCTATGCGGACGGCCGATGACTCAACTGATCAACCCCGCCACCGAGGAAGTGCTGCGCTCGGTGCAGCACGCCGATGCCGCCGCGGTCGACGACGCGGTGGGCCGGGCGCGGGCGGCCCAACGCCGCTGGGCGCGGTTGCCGCCGGCCGAACGTGCGGCCGGGCTGCGCGCCTTCGCCGCGGTGGTCGACGCCCATCTCGACGAGCTGGCTGCGCTCGAGGTCGCCAACTCGGGTCACCCCATCGCGTCGGCCGAATGGGAAGCGGCCCACGTCCGCGACGTGTTGACGTACTATGCCGCCAGCCCGGAACGGTTGTCCGGCAAGCAGATTCCCGTGGCCGGCGGCCTCGATGTCACCTTCAACGAACCGCTGGGCGTCGTCGGGGTGATCACGCCGTGGAACTTCCCGATGATGATCGCGTCCTGGGGCTTCGCGCCGGCCTTGGCCGCGGGCAACGCCGTGCTGGTCAAACCGGCCGAGTGGACGCCGCTGACCACGATCCGGCTCGGCGAGCTGGCGCTCGAAGCCGGGTTGGACAAGGACCTGCTGCAGGTGCTGCCGGGGAAGGGCGCGGTGGTTGGGGAGCGCTTCGTCACCCACCCCGACATTCGCAAGATCGTGTTCACCGGGTCCACCGAGGTCGGCAAGAAGGTGATGGCCGCCGCGGCCAGCCACGTCAAGCGGGTGACCCTGGAACTCGGTGGGAAAAGCGCGAACATCGTCTTCGCCGACTGCGACCTGGAGCGCGCCGCGGCGACCGCACCGGCCGGGGTGTTCGACAACGCCGGTCAGGATTGCTGTGCCCGCAGCCGGATCCTGGTGCAGCGCAGCGTTTATGACCGCTTCATGGAGTTGCTCGAGCCCGCGGTGCAAGGGGTGGTGGTCGGTGACCCCACGTCCCGCGACACCGAGATGGGCCCGCTGGTATCGGCGGCGCACCGCGACAAGGTCGCCTCCTATGTGCCCGACGACGCCCCCGTCGCGTTTCGTGGCAGCGCCCCCACCGGGCGCGGATTCTGGTTTCCGCCAACGGTTCTGACCCCGCAGCGCACCGACCGCAGCGTCACCGACGAGATCTTCGGCCCGGTCGTCACCGTGCTGCCCTTCGACGACGAGCACGACGCCGTCACGCTGGCCAACGATACGGCGTACGGCCTGTCGGGATCGATCTGGAGCGACGACCTGTCCCGCGCGCTGCGGGTATCGCGCGGGGTCGAATCCGGCAACCTGTCGGTGAATTCGCACTCGTCGGTGCGCTACAACACCCCATTCGGGGGATTCAAGCAGTCGGGGCTGGGGCGTGAGCTCGGCCCGGACGCGCCGCTGCACTTCACCGAAACCAAGAACGTGTTCATCGCGATCAAGGAGGAGAGCTGATGGACCTGACCCGACGGCTCGCGGGCCGGGTGGCGGTGGTCACGGGGGGCGGCGGCGGCATCGGCCTGGCCGCGGCGCGCCGGATGCACGCCGAGGGCGCGACCATCGTCGTGGGCGACCTCGACCGGGACGCCGGCGCCGCGGCCGCCGAGGAGGTTTCGGGTTTGTTTGTGGCCGTTGACGTTTCCGACGAGGACGCCGTCAACGCGCTGTTCGACACCGCGGCGGCAACCTACGGCTCGGTCGACATCGCATTCAACAACGCCGGCATCTCGCCGCCCGAGGACGACCTGATCGAGAACACCGAGCTGCTGGCGTGGCAGCGAGTCCAAGACGTCAACCTCAAATCGGTGTACCTGTGCTGCCGGGCGGCGTTGCGCCACATGGTGCCCGCGGGCAGCGGTTCGATCATCAACACCGCGTCGTTCGTCGCGGTGCTCGGCTCGGCGACTTCGCAGATCTCCTATACCGCCTCCAAGGGCGGGGTGCTGGCGATGTCGCGGGAGCTGGGCGTGCAGTTCGCCCGGCAGGGCATCCGCGTCAACGCGCTGTGCCCGGGACCGGTCAACACCCCGCTGCTCGCCGAGCTTTTCGCCAAGGACCCCGAGCGCGCCGCGCGCCGGCTGGTGCACGTGCCGCTGGGCCGCTTCGCCGAACCCGACGAAATCGCTTCCGCGGTCGCGTTTTTGGCCAGCGACGACGCGTCCTTCATCACCGCGTCGACGTTCTTGGTCGACGGCGGCATCAGCTCCGCCTACGTCACGCCGCTCTAGGCGGGATCGATGAGCTCGTTGAAATCGGCCACGGAACCAATGCCCTCGACATAGCCGAACGACCCTTTCTCCAGCACCTCGCGCGCGGCTCGAAGGACGGCGCTCAACCCGGCGCGGCAGAACGAGGTGCCGATGCTCACCCGGCGCACGCCGAAGTCCTTGAGCTGGGCGAGGGTGAATCGGTTCCGCCCGAAGCCGGCCACGTAGTTCAACGGTTTCGTGACGCTGCTGCACGCCGCGCGGAGCGCCGATTCGTCGGGCAGGCCCGGCGCGTACAGCACGTCGGCGCCGGCGGCCTCGAATGCCCGCAGCCTCGACAGGGTGTCGTCGACGTCGGGACGGCCCCGGATGAAGTTCTCCGAGCGAGCGGTCAACGTGAAGGGATAGGGCAGCGCGCGGGCGGCCTCCGCGGCGGCCTGTATTCGTTCGATCGCCAGTTCGCGGGCGAAGATGGGCTCGTCGGGGTCGTATGTCGCGTCTTCGATGGACGCCCCGGCCAGGCCGATCTCACCCGCCAGCCGGATCGTCTCCGCCACCGTCTCGGGCGATTCCCCGAAGCCGTTCTCCAGATCCGCGGTCACGGGCAGGGGCGTCGCGTCGACGATCGTGCGCACGTGTTCGAGCGTCTCGTCCCGGCTGACCGCGCCGTCGCCGTCGCGCCGGCCCAACGAGAACGCGAGGCCGGCACTGGTCGTCGCCAGCGCGTGGAATCCGAGATTGGCGAACAAGCGAGCGGTGCCGATGTCCCAGGGATTCGGGAGCACGAGCACCTCGTCGCCGGTGTGCAGTTGCCGGAACCGTTCGCCGCGATCGGTGCTATCCATACCTACGGTCTAGCACTGGCCTCCGACAGCTAGCCGGTTGTGAAGGTGATCAGCGGAATGGCCGTTTCGGCCTGTGTCGCGCCGCCGTGAAAACCGATGAGGCGAGCCGTCTCCACCGGCTCGTGCCCGGTGGCCAGCACCGCGGTATTGCCGGTGCAGACGACGACGACGTCGCCGATTCGTGCCAGGTGTGCCGGATTGACCGGGCCGTACATGCCCGTCGCCACCGCCTCCTCGCGGCTGTAGACCTTGGCCCAGCCGTCGAGCACTTCGCTCCAGGTGGACCGCACGCCGTCCGCAGCGCCGGGCTCGGTGTGCAGGTAGCGCACCCGCGGCTCGCCGGCGACCACCCGCACCCCCTCGGCCAGGCGCGGGTCGGTGTCGAGGTCGACGCGCGCTTCCGGCGGGACGTTGAGGCCGCCGTGGTCGGCGGTCACCAGCAGCGCCGCGTCGGGGGGCAGCGTCTCGACCAGGCGGGTCAGCAGCGCATCGACACGCGCCGCCGCTTCGTGCCATTGTGGCGAGCCGATGCCGAACACATGGGCCGCGGTGTCCAGATGGGCGGTATAGCCGTAGACCAGCCCGGGCGCGGCCGCCAGCTCGTCGCCCAGCCTTAGGGCGTAGTCGTCGGAGGGCTGTGTGGGCCGGAAGTCGGCCCCGCCATACGCGGCGTCGGTCAGGCCGCTGCCGATAAAAGCCGCCGGCAGCACGGCGCGCGCGCTGATGCCGGAGCGCTGCAGCCGCGCGAACCAGGTGGGCAGCGGCTGCCAGACGTCGTGCGGCGGGTCGTCGCGCCACACGATGTGGGTGAGCACCCGGTCGGTGCCGGGCACGTTGAGCGTGAAACCGAGGATGCCGTGCTGTCCCGGCTGGGCCCCGGTGCCCAGCGACACCAGGCTGCTCGGGGTGGTCGACGGGAAGGTGCAGGCGAGCTCGCTGAGACGCCCCGTGTGGCCGGCGACCACCGAGGCGAGCAGCGGTGCGCTGCATGCCAACTCGGGCAGCAGGTGCCAGCCCAGGCCGTCGACCAGCACCACCGCGACGCGATCGACCGGGCCAACGGGTTCGGTGAGACCCAGGGCGTCGACCGCGCCCGGGGCGCCGAGCAGTGCGGCCGCGGCGGGCAGCACATCGCAGATCGAACCGGGCACGCTTGAGCCCATTTCCCTATGCCCACTTCTCGTCGAGGCGGCCATAGCGCCAGACCAGCACGGCGCCGGCCCACGTGAGCGCGAACATGCCGACGACGACGAAGCCGACGGTGTTGAGGTCGAGGCCGCCCAGCCATTCCCAGAACGGGCCCCGCCATCCCAGCTGGCCCGCGAACAGACCGAGCAGTTCGATGCTGCCGATCAGCAGCGCGACCGCGACCGACAGCCCGGTGACCGTGATGTTGTAGTAGATCTTGCGCGCCGGTCGCGAAAAGGCCCAGCCGTAGGCGAAGTTCATGAACGAGCCGTCGAGGGTGTCCAGCAGGCACATGCCGGCGGTGAACAACACCGGCAGGCACAAGATGGCGTACCAGGGCAGTCCGGCCGCCGCGCTGGTGCCCGCCAGCACCAGCAGCGCGATCTCGGTGGCGGTGTCGAACCCGAGGCCAAACAACAATCCGACCGGGTACATGTGCGAGGACTTCGTGATGGACTTGGCGAAGCGGCCCAGTAGCCGGTTGAGCAGCCCGCGGTTCTCCAAGTGCCGTTCGAGTTCCGCCGCGCCCGTTTCGGGGTCGCAGTCTCCGCGGCGCAACCGAGCGAACACCCGCACGATGCCGACCAACACGATGACGTTGAGGATCGCGATCAAATACAGGAACACGCCCGAAACGCCGGCGCCGATCAGCCCGGTGTAGTGGTGCAGCGTCGAGGAATCATCCTCGACGGGCCCGGCGACGGCCTTCACGCCGGTTGCCAACAGCAACGCCAGCACGAACACCACCGTGGAGTGCCCCAGCGAGAAGAAGAACCCGACGGCAAGGGGGCGCCGTCCGTCGCTCATCAGCTTGCGGGTGGTGTTGTCGATCGCGGCAATGTGGTCGGCATCGAAGGCGTGCCGCATGCCAAGGGTGTAGGCCGTGATCCCGACGCCGATGCCAAAAGCTTTGCTGCCCAAGCTGAGTCGCGCCGGGTCAACGATGAAGACCAGGGTGGCCCAGCCCACCAGGTGCAGGGCCACGATCACCGCGAGCATAGACCCCAGTCGCCACCACTCCGCGGGTGACAGGGCGCTGCGCACGCTAGACCAGCGCGACATGTCGTCCTTTCGGCTCAGCACAGACCGAGTAGCGCGTTTTCGACCACCTCGGGCAGCGCGGGATGAATCCAGTACTGGCCGCGGGCCATTTCGGGGGCGGTGAGCCCGAAGCTCATCGCCTGGATCAGCGGCTGGATGATCGACGACGCCTGGTGGCCCATGATGTGCGCGCCCAGCAGGCATCCGCTGTTGCGCTCGGCGACGAGTTTGACGATGCCGGTGGTGTCCTCCATCGCCCAGCCGTAGGCAACGTCACCGTAGCTCTGCACCGCGACCGACACATCGAATCCGCGTGCGACCGCCTGGTTTTCGGTCAACCCGACCGATGCCAGCTGAGGGTCGGTGAACACCGCCGCCGGCACGTAGCGGTGATCGGTGACGGCCATCGACTCGGTGTCGTCCCAGTCGCACAGCAGGTTGCGTTGCACGACACGGGCCTCGTGGTTGGCGACGTGCTTGAGCTGATACGGAGACGAGACGTCGCCGAGCGCGAAAACCCCGCGCGCGGAGGTCCGTTGGTATTCGTCGACCACCACCCGGCCGTTCTCGACGTCGACACCGGCCTGGCCGGCGTCCAGCAGATCGGCATTGGACAACCGGCCGGTCGCCACCAGCAGCAGGTCGGCGCTCAGCTTGGAGCCGTCGTCGAGTTCCAGCTCAACTCCAGAACCTGGGCCGGAGCCGCGGTTGAAAGCGGCGACGACGTTGCGGTGCGTGCGCAGTTCCCATTTGCTCGAGGCGATGCGGGTGAACCTTTCGCACAGGGTGTCGTCGAGATGACGCAGCATCGTCCCGCCCCGGATCACCAGCGTCACCCGCACGCCGAACGCGGAGAAGACGTGCGCGAATTCGGCCGCCACAAAGCCACTTCCGACGATCACCACGTGCTCGGGCAACTCGGGGATCCGCATCACGGTGTCGCTGGTGTGGTACTCGACGCCGGACGCGAGGATCGCGGGCGGAACCACCGGGCGCGATCCCGCCGCGATCACCACCTGATCGGCGGCGAATTCCTCGCCCGCGTCCGTGCGCAACAGGTAGCGTCCGTCGGGCTGCACCGGGCCGAACCGGGTGTGCTGGTGGTACACGTCGACGTTGGGTGCGCTGCGGCGATAGTCCTCGCCGCTCATCGCGATCGGATCGATCCGTCCGAAGACGCGCGAGACGATGTCGTCCCAGCGCACCCGGTCGATGTGCGCGTCGATGCCGTAGCGCGCCGCGCCGCGGATCTCATCGGCGACCCCGGCGGCGTAGACGAACATCTTCGTCGGGATGCAGCCGACGTTCAGGCAGGTGCCTCCGAAGGTGCCCTGCTCGCAGATCGCCGCGCGCTTGTTCGCGTAGCGCTCATCGAGAATGCTGTTGCCCGAGCCGGTTCCGATGATCGCGATGTCGTAAGTCTCCACGCTGTCATCCCTTCCCGGACGACGCCGGCGCGCCGGTGTTTAAGTCGAGGTAGCGATCCAGCCACAGGTCCAATTGCCGGTAGGCGACCTGGCGCGGCTCCGGCAGCGACAAGAACACGTCGTGTTTGGCGTCGGTCACCGGAACGATGGTGGTGCGGTTGCCGATGCAGCCCGCCCATCGCGCGATCTGGGTGACGTCGAGGACCGCGTCGCCGCGCTGCATGGCCGCCGCATCGTTGGTTTCGCGCACGCTGTGATCGGAGCGCAGGATCAAATTGGGCACACCGACGTCGAGCCCGCGGTGCAGCCGGGCCTGGCCGCGGCGGACCGCGTGTAGCCATCCCAGGGTGATCGGGAAGCCGCCCAACGGTTTCCACGCGAGGTTGTAGTCGAACTCGCCGGCGTAGTCGCGGTGCAGGGTGGTGCCGTAACCACCTTCGGTGGGGGAGCGGATCACGCCCTTGGCGCGCACTCGGGACAGGCCGGCGATCGCCGCGGAGGTGACGAACAACCGCAGGATGGCCGGGCCGTGCAGGTCCAGGAACGGGCTGTTGAGCACCAGGCCGCCGATGCCGGCGTGCGCCGCCGCGCCGCGCCGGCGCATCCGGTCCAGCCATAGCGGCACGATGAGCCCGCCCAGGGAGTGGCCGTACAGCAGGACCTTCGCCCGCTCCTGCCGCTCGTTGATGACGGCCAGCGCCTGTTCGAGTTCGGCGTCGTAGGCGGCCAGGTCGGTGATGAAGTGCGGCGTCTGGCCCTCGCGATGCGAACGGCCGCACTTCTGCAGGTCCAGCGCGTAGAACGCGAAACCCCGCTCGGCGAAGTGATCGGCCAGCTCGGTGTGGAAGAAGTAGTCGGTGTAGCCGTGCACCGCGAGCACCGCGTGGTCGGCCCGGCCGGCCTGTGCCTCGGGGCCGCGCCGGATCAGGGTTGCGGCGATATCGCCCTCGCCGGCGGGATCGCGCCCCAGCGGGAGCGTGCGCTGCCAATACCCGGGCAGGACATCGGCCACCCAGCCAGTCACCCCGCCAGTCACGAGGCCAGCTTAAAGGTTTTGCTGGTGACGGGCGGGCCGCACGCGTCAGTGCGCGGATGGTGCCCGGGATAGCCTGGGACGGTGTCAGCCCTAGCCAGTACCGCGCGCACCGACGTCGTGCTGGTAGGCGCGGGGATCATGAGCGCCACATTGGGTGCGTTGCTGCGGCGGCTGGAACCGAACTGGTCGATCACCCTGATCGAGCGGCTGGACGCCGCCGCCGCCGAAAGCAGCAGCCCGTGGAACAACGCGGGCACCGGTCATGCCGGGTTGTGCGAGATGAACTACACGCCGCCGCGCGCCGACGGCTCCATCGACATCACCAAAGCGGTGGCCGTCAACGAGCAATTCCAGGTGACCCGCCAGTTCTGGGCCTATGCCGTCGACAGCGGCATTCTGGGCGACCCCCGCTTCGTCAACGCCGTCCCGCACGTGAGCTTCGTCCACGGCGCCGAGGGCGTGGACTACCTGCGACGGCGGCAGCGGGCGCTGGCCGACAATCCGCTGTTCGCCGGCACGGAACTGATCACCGACGCCGACGAGTTCGCCCGCCGGCTCCCGTTCATGGCCGCCAAACGCGACTTCGCCGAGCCGATCGCGCTCAACTGGGCCGCCGCGGGCACCGATGTCGACTTCGGCGCGCTGGCCCGCCAGCTCATCGGGTTTTGCGTGCGGGGCGGCGCCACCGCCCTGTTCGGTCATGAGGTCCGGGACCTGCGCCGCCAATCCGACGGCAGCTGGACGCTGCTGGTCCGCAATCGCCGCACCGGCGAAAAACGCCGCTGCAACGCCAAATTCGTGTTCGTCGGCGCCGGGGGCGACACCCTGCCGCTGCTGCAGAAGTCGGGCATCAAGGAGGTCAAAGGCTTCGCCGGATTCCCCATCGGCGGGCGGTTCCTGCGCACCGACAATCCGACGCTCACCGCCGCGCACCAGGCCAAGGTGTACGGCGTTCCCGCGCCGGGGGCCCCGCCGCTCGGGGCGCTGCATCTGGACCTGCGGTTCGTCAACGGCAAGCCGTGGCTGGTGTTCGGGCCCTATGCCGGCTGGTCGCCGAAGTTCTTGAAGCACGGCCACTTCTCCGATCTGCCGCGGTCGATCAAGCCCGACAACGTGTTGTCGATGCTCGGTGTCGGCGTCACCCAGCTGACGCTGATCAACTATCTGATCGGCCAGCTGCGGCTCTCCGGACCGGATCGGGTCCGCGCGCTGCGCGAATTCGCGCCCGGCGCCATGGATTCCGACTGGGAGCTGACGACGGCGGGCCAGCGCGTGCAGGTGATCCGCCGGGATCGCCGCAAGGGCGGGGTGCTCGAGTTCGTCACCACCGTGCTGAGCGACGCCGACGGCACCATCGCGGGGCTGCTCGGGGGTTCGCCGGGCGCATCGACGGCCGTGCCGGCCATGCTCGATGTGCTGCAGCGCTGCTTCGCCGGCCGGTACCCGTCGTGGCTGCCGATGCTCAAAGAGATGGTGCCGTCGCTGGGGGTCGAGCTATCCCGTGAGCCGGCGTTGTACGACGAGGTGTGGTCGTGGGGGACCAAGGTACTGCAGTTAGATTCCAGGGGGCGATCATGACGGTGGCGTTGCGCCGCAGTTGGGCCAAAGACCTTGATGCTGCGACTCTTTACGAGTTGCTCAAGCTGCGGGTGGAGGTCTTCGTCGTCGAGCAGGCGATCCCGTATCCGGAGCTGGATGGGCGCGACCTGCTCGCCGAGACCCGGCACTTTTGGCTGGAGACACCCGACGGCGACGTGATCTGTACGCTGCGGCTGATGGAGGAGCACGCCGGCGGCGAGAAGGCATTCCGGCTCGGCCGGCTGTGCACCAAGCGCGCGGCGCGGGGCCAGGGCCACACTACCCGGCTGCTGGCCGCCGCGCTGGCCGAGGTGGGTGACTACCCGTGCCGGATCAACGCGCAGACCTATCTCGCGGACATGTATGCGCAGCACGGATTCGTCCGCGACGGTGACGATTTCGTCGACGACGGGGTGCCGCACGTGCCGATGCTGCGGCCCGGCTGGCGTCCGGTGGCTCAGACATGAATTCAGGCCTGAAGCCCTACCCGTTCAGTGCGATCGTCGGGCACGACCAACTGCGGCTAGCGCTGCTGTTGTGCGCCGTGCGGCCGGAGATCGGCGGGGCGCTGATCCGCGGCGAGAAGGGCACCGCGAAGTCGACGGCGGTGCGCGGCCTTGCCGCGCTGCTCTCGGCCGCGACCGGGGGCGCCGATGCCGGCTCGGGGGCCGGACTGGTCGAAATGCCGCTCGGCGCAACGGAGGACCGGGTCATCGGTTCGCTTGATCTGCAGCGCGTGCTGCGCGACGGTGAGCATGCGTTCTCGCCGGGACTGCTGGCCCGCGCGCACGGTGGCGTGCTCTACGTCGACGAGGTCAACCTGCTGCACGATCACTTGGTCGACGTGCTGCTCGACGCCGCCGCGATGGGGCGGGTGCACATCGAACGCGACGGCATCTCCCATTCGCACGAGGCCCGTTTCGTGCTGATCGGCACGATGAATCCCGAGGAGGGCGAACTGCGCCCGCAACTGCTGGACCGCTTCGGTCTGACCGTCGACGTGCACGCCTCGCGTGACGTCGACGTGCGGGCGCAGGTCATCCGGCGGCGGATGGCGTATGAGGCCGACCCGGACGCGTTCGCCGAGCGCTATGCCGAGGCCGACGCGGAGCTGGCGCGCCGGATCGCGGCCGCGCGGGCGCTCGTCGACGACGTGGTGTTGCCGGACAACGAATTACGGCGCATCGCGGCGCTGTGCGCGGCGTTCGACGTCGACGGCATGCGGGCCGATCTGGTGGTGGCCCGTACCGCCGCCGCGCACGCCGCATGGCGCGGCGCCGACACCGTCGAGGAGCAGGACATCCGGGTGGCGGCCGAGCTGGCGCTGCCGCATCGGCGCCGCCGCGATCCCTTCGACGATCCGGGCATCGACCGCGACCAGCTGGACCAGGCCCTGGCGCAGGCGGGCAACGACCCGGAACCCGACCCCGAGCCCGATCCCCCCGGTGGCGGTCGGTCGGCCAATGACCCTGAACCGCAACCTAATTCGCATGCTAAACCGCAACCACCCAAACCCAGTGCGCCACCCGCGCAGACCTTCCGCACCCGGGCGCTGCGGGTGCCGGGCATCGGCGAGGGCGCACCGGGCCGACGGTCGCGGGCCCGCAACGTCTCCGGCAGGGTGGTGGCGGCCGCCGACGGCGACGACGCCGGTCCCGCGGCGCACGGACTGCACCTGTTCGCCACCCTGCTAGCTGCGGCCGCGCGCGCTGGCGCGGGCCCGCTGCGACCGGGGCCGGACGACGTGCGCCGGGCGATCCGCGAGGGCCGCGAAGGCAATCTGGTGATCTTCGTTGTCGACGCGTCCGGTTCGATGGCCGCCCGCGACCGGATGGCCGCGGTCAGCGGCGCCACCCTGTCGCTGCTGCGCGACGCGTATCAGCGCCGCGACAAGGTCGCGGTGATCACCTTCCGCGGCCAGGGCGCGCGGCTGTTGCTGCCGCCGACGTCGTCGGCGGACATCGCGGCCCGGCGACTCGGCCGGTTCGACACCGGCGGCAGGACTCCGCTGGCCGAGGGGCTGCTGGCGGCGCGCGAGCTGATCGTCCGGGAAAGGGCGCGTGACCGCGCGCGCCGTCCGCTCGTGGTGGTGCTCACCGACGGCCGGGCCAACGCCGGGCCGGACCCGTTGGGCCGCAGCCGAACCGCGGCGGCGCGGTTGGTCGCCGAAGGCGCCGCCGCGGTGGTCGTGGACTGCGAGACGTCGTATGTGCGGCTGGGCTTGGCCGGGCAGCTCGCCGGTCGGCTGGGTGCGCCGGTGGTACGGCTGGAGCAGTTGCACGCCGATCATCTGACGCGGGCCGTGCGCAGCGTCGCCTGAGAGGGATAACCGCTTATGCCACAGGGCCGTCCGCTACAGGTCCCCGACGATGGCCTGACCACCCGGGCGCGGCGCAACGCGCCGATATTGGCCGTCCACACCGGCGACGGCAAGGGGAAGTCGACGGCGGCATTCGGAATGGCGTTGCGGGCGTGGAACGCCGGGCTTGACGTCGCGGTGTTCCAGTTCGTCAAGAGCGCCAAGTGGAAGGTGGGCGAGGAGGCGGCATTCCGTCAGCTCGCGCAGTTGCACGACCAGCACGGCGTCGGGGGCGCCGTCGAATGGCACAAGATGGGCGCCGGCTGGTCCTGGTCGCGCAAGGCGGGCGGCGAATCCGACCACGCCGCCGCGGCCGCCGACGGCTGGGCGGAGATTTCGCGCCGGCTGGCCGCGCAGCGCCACGACTTCTATGTGCTCGACGAATTCACCTATCCGCTGAAGTGGGGCTGGGTCGACGTGGACCGGGTAGTGGAGGTCCTGGCGGCCCGGCCCGGCCAGCAGCATGTCGTGATCACCGGACGCGATGCCCCGCAGCGGCTGGTCGAGGCCGCCGACCTGGTCACCGAGATGGGCAAGGTCAAACATCCGATGGACGCCGGGCGCAAGGGCCAGAAGGGCATCGAATGGTGAGTGTTCCCGCGGTCGTCGTCGCCGCACCGGCATCGGGTAGCGGAAAGACCACGGTCGCAACGGGTTTGATGGGGGCGCTGCGCCGGGCGGGCCACACCGTCGCTCCGTTCAAGGTGGGCCCCGACTTCATCGACCCCGGCTACCACACGCTGGCAGCGGGACGGCCCGGGCGGAACCTGGACCCGGTACTGGTGGGCGAGGGGCTCATCGGTCCGCTCTACGCCCACGGCGCCGGGGGCGCGCACATCGCGGTGATCGAGGGCGTGATGGGACTCTTCGACGGCCGGATCGGGCCGGCCGAGACCACCCCGGCCGCGGGCTCCACCGCTCACGTCGCCGGTCTGCTGGGCGCCCCGGTGATCCTGGTGGTCGACGCGCGCGGCCAGAGCCACAGCATTGCCGCTCTGCTGCACGGCTTTTCAACGTTCGATGCTGCGACGCGCATCGCCGGAGTCGTCCTCAACCGGGTCGGGTCGGCGCGACACGAGCAGGTGCTGCGCCGGGCATGCGAGCACTCCGGCGTCCGCGTCCTGGGAGCGATTCCGCGCCTCGCCGAATTGGAGTTGCCCACAAGGTATTTGGGGCTCGTCACCGCCGTCGAGTACGGACGGCGCGCCCGGCAGGCGATCGAGGCGATGACCGACTTGGTCGCGCGTCACGTCGATCTGGGCGCCGTGGTAGCGACCGCGGCCGCGCGGGTCACCGATGCGCCGTGGGATCCCGCGGCGGCGGTGGGCGCAACTCCGGGAGGCGAGGCTGTCGTGGCCATGGCGGCGGGCAAGGCGTTCAGCTTCGGCTACGCCGAACATGCCGAGCTGCTGCGCGCCGCCGGTGCCGACGTCGTCGAGTTCGACCCGCTGGTCGATCCGTTGCCCGACGGCACCGACGCGGTGCTGCTGCCCGGCGGCTTCCCGGAGCAGTTCACCGCGGAGCTCTCCGCCAACGACGTCGTGCGCCGGCAGATCAACGAACTCGCCGCCACCGGCGCCCCGGTGCACGCCGAATGCGCCGGGCTGATCTATCTGGCCGACGAACTCGACGGGTATCCCATGTGCGGGGTGTTGGCCGGCTCGGCGCGGTTCACTCCGCGGCTGACGTTGGCATATCGCGACGCGGTGGCCGTCGCGGATTCGTCGCTGTATTCGACCGGAGAGCGTGTGGTCGGACACGAATTCCACCGAACCGCAGTCACATTCACCGACAGTTATCAACCGGCGTGGGTGTATCGGGGTGACGGCGTGGACGATGACAGCGCGCCCGTGCGCGACGGCGTGGTACACGCCGGGGTGCATGCGTCGTATCTGCACACCCATCCGGCCGCGACGCCGGACGCGGTGGCGCGCTTCGTGTCCCGCGCCGCGAGTCGCCGAGCGTAACGCC
This sequence comes from Mycobacterium sp. SP-6446, assembly GCF_001954045.1. Taxonomy (NCBI): domain Bacteria; kingdom Bacillati; phylum Actinomycetota; class Actinomycetes; order Mycobacteriales; family Mycobacteriaceae; genus Mycobacterium; species Mycobacterium sp. SP-6446. The sequence continues at coordinate 64,773 of NZ_MBEM01000038.1, forward strand.
ACGGCGAAAATTGGGGCCGAAAACCGCCGTGGCGTTACGCTCGCGGCGCCAACCTCCCCAACCACTAGGCTTGGCGGGTGACCGAGAGCGCCTATCTGGTCGGATTGCGGCTGGCCGGTAAGAAGGTCGTTGTGGTCGGCGGGGGAACCGTCGCGCAGCGCCGCTTACCCCTGCTCATCGCGACCGGCGCCAACGTCCACGTCATCTCCCGCACCGTCACCCGCGCCGTCGAGGCGATGAGCGGAATCACCTTGTCGTTGCGCGAATACCGCGACGGGGACCTCGCGGGCGCCTGGTACGCCATCGCCGCCACCGACGACGCGCACGTGAACGCCGCGGTGGTCGACGAGGCCGAACGGCGCCAGATCTTTTGCGTCCGCGCCGACATCGCGATCGAGGGGACCGCGGTGACCCCGGCGACCTTCAGCTACGCGGGGTTGTCGGTCGGGGTGCTGGCCGGCGGCGAGCACCGCCGGTCGGCGGCGATCCGGTCGGCCATCCGCGAGGCGTTGCAGACCGGGGTGATCATCCCGGAAACCGCCGAAGAGAGCTCCGACGTGGTGCGCGGCGGGGTGGCGCTGATCGGTGGCGGTCCCGGCGACCCGGAACTGATCACCGTCCGTGGCCGCCGCCTGCTCGCCCAGGCCGACGTGGTGGTCGCCGACCGATTGGCGCCGCCCGAACTGCTCGCCGAGCTGCCACCGCACGTGGAAGTCATTGACGCCGCGAAGATTCCGTACGGCCGGGCCATGGCGCAGGACGCGATCAACGAGGTCATGATCGACCGAGCCCGGGCCGGCAACTTCGTGGTGCGCCTCAAGGGCGGCGACCCCTTTGTGTTCGCGCGCGGCTACGAAGAAGTGTTGGCGTGCGCCGACGCCGGGATTCCCGTCACGGTGGTGCCGGGTGTGACAAGTGCCATAGCGGTGCCCGCATTGGCCGGCGTTCCCGTCACCCATCGGGCGGTAAATCACGAGTTCGTGGTGGTCAGCGGCCACCTGCCGCCCGGTCACCCCGAATCGTTAGTGAATTGGGATGCGTTGGCAGCAATGTCCGGAACGATCGTTTTGCTGATGGCCGTCGAACGTATCGAGCTTTTCGTCGACGCCCTGCTGCAAGGGGGGCGACCTGCGGATACGCCGGTGCTGGTAGTACAACATGGAACGACGGCCGCTCAGCAGACGTTGCGGTCGACTCTTGCCGACACGCCCGAGAAGATTCGTGCCGACGGGATTCGACCTCCGGCGATCATCGTCATCGGCCCGGTGGCGGCCTTCGGCGTTTAAACAAATCTTAAGATTACTGTAAGGTAACCCAATATGACGGCTCTCAACGACAGTGAGCGCGCGGTCCACAATTGGACAGCCTCGCGCCCCGATCGTCCAGCCCCGATGCGCGCCACGCGCCCGGCGGAGACCGCCTCAACACGTATGAGCAGGTATTACCCCGCATGGCTGCCGTCTCGCCGTTTCATCGCAGCGGTTATCGCGATCGGTGGGATGCAGCTGTTGGCGACCATGGACAGCACCGTCGCCATCGTCGCGCTTCCTAAGATTCAAAACGAGCTGAGCCTGTCCGATGCCGGCCGTAGCTGGGTGATCACCGCCTACGTGCTCACCTTCGGCGGGCTGATGCTGCTCGGCGGGCGCCTCGGCGACACTATCGGGCGAAAGCGCACCTTCATCGTCGGCGTCACCCTGTTCACCATCTCCTCGGTGCTGTGCGCCGTCGCGTGGGACGAGGCGACGATGGTCATCGCCCGGCTGCTGCAGGGCATCGGATCGGCCATCGCATCGCCGACCGGTCTGGCGTTGGTCGCGACCACCTTCCCGAAGGGCCCGGCGCGCAACGCCGCGACGGCCGTGTTCGCCGCGATGACCGCGATCGGCTCGGTGATGGGTCTGGTGGTCGGCGGGGCGCTGACCGAGGTGTCGTGGCGGCTGGCGTTCATCGTGAACGTGCCGATCGGGCTGGTGATGATCTACCTGGCCCGCACCGCGCTGCGGGAAACCAACCGGGAGCGGATGAAGCTCGACGCCACCGGGGCGATGCTGGCCACGCTGGCATGCACCGCCGCCGTTTACGCGTTCTCGATGGGTCCGGAAAAGGGCTGGGTCTCACCCACCACCATCGGCTCGGGCGTGGTGGCGTTGGCCGCGGCCATCGCCTTCGCGATCGTGGAGCGCACCGCTGACAACCCCGTCGTGCCGTTCGACTTGTTCCGTGACCGCAACCGGCTGGTCACCTTCGTCGCGATCTTCCTGGCCGGCGGGCTCATGTTCAGCCTGACCGTGTCCATCGGCCTGTACGTGCAGGACATCCTCGGTTATAGCGCGCTGCGCGCGGGCGTCGGCTTCATCCCGTTCGTCATCGCGATGGGCATCGGCCTGGGCGTGTCCTCGCAGCTGGTGTCGCGGTTTTCGCCCCGGGTGCTGACCATCGGCGGCGGAGTCCTGCTGTTCTGGGCGATGATCTACGGCTGGGCGTTCATGAACCGCGGCGTGCCCTACTTCCCCAACCTGGTGCTGCCCATCGTCGTCGGCGGCATCGGCATCGGCATGGCGGTCGTGCCGCTGACGCTGTCGGCGATCGCCGGCGTCGGATTCGACCGGATCGGCCCCGTTTCGGCGATCGCGCTGATGCTGCAGAGCCTCGGTGGCCCGCTGGTGCTGGCGGTCATTCAGGCCGTGATCACCTCGCGCACGCTGTACCTGGGTGGCACCACCGGCCCGGTGAAGTTCATGAACGACGCTCAGCTGCACGCCCTAGACCACGGCTACACCTACGGCCTGCTGTGGGTGGCCGGGGTGGCCGTCATCGTCGGCGGTGCGGCGCTGCTCATCGGCTACACCCCCGAGCAGGTCGCGCACGCTCAGGAAGTCAAGGACGCGATCGACGCCGGGGAGCTGTAGCCCGGCATCATCCGGTTTCGGCTGCGCCGCCCTCGCGGCTCGGCTGCTGACAACCGTTAGGCTTGCCCGCTGTGATCACCCGGATGTCCGAGTTGTTCCTGCGCACTTTGCGCGACGACCCCGCCGACGCCGAAGTGCCCAGCCACAAGCTGCTGGTCCGGGCGGGATACGTCCGGCCCGTCGCGCCCGGGCTGTACAGCTGGCTGCCGCTCGGGCTGCGGGTGCTGCGCAACATCGAACGCGTCGTCCGCGAAGAGATGAACGCCATTGGCGGGCAAGAGATTCTGTTCCCCGTCCTGCTGCCGCGCGCGCCGTACGAGACGACGAACCGGTGGACCGAGTACGGCGACGGCATTTTTCGGCTCAAAGACCGCCGCGGCAACGACTACCTGCTCGCCCCCACCCACGAAGAGGTCTTCGCGCTGACGGTGAAGGGGGAGTACAGCTCCTACAAGGACTTTCCGCTGACGCTCTACCAGATCCAGATCAAGTATCGCGACGAGGCGCGGCCTCGGGCCGGCATCCTGCGCGCCCGGGAATTCGTCATGAAGGACTCCTACTCCTTCGACATCGACGAGGCCGGGCTCAAGGCGTCCTACCACGCGCACCGGGAGGCCTACCAGCGGATCTTCGATCGGCTAAAGGTGCGCTACGTCATCGTGTCGGCGGTGACGGGCGCGATGGGCGGCAGCGCCTCCGAGGAGTTCCTGGCCGAGAGCCCGGTGGGTGAGGACACCTTCGTGCGGTGCCTGGAGTCCGGTTACGCGGCCAATGTCGAGGCCGTCGTCACCGCCCGCCCGGACGCGCTGCCCATCGAGGGGCTCCCCGAGGCGGTGGTGCACGACACTCCCGACACCCCGACCATCGCCACGTTGGTGGCCTGGGCGAATGAGGCTGGCCTGGGCCGCACGGTGACCGCGGCTGACACGCTGAAGAACGTCCTGGTCAAAGTCCGCCAGCCCGGCGGCGACTGGGAGCTGCTGGCCATCGGCGTGCCCGGCGACCGCGAGGTGGACGACAAGCGGCTCAGCGCCGCGCTGGAGCCGGCCGAGTACGAATTACTCGGCGACGACGATTTCGCCAAGTATCCCTTTCTGGTCAAGGGCTACATCGGGCCGAAGGCATTGCGGGACAACGACGTTCGTTATCTTGTCGATCCGCGGGTGGTCGACGGCACCAGCTGGATCACCGGGGCCGACGAGCCGGGCCGCCACGTGGTCGGGTTGGTGGCCGGGCGCGACTTCACCGCCGACGGCACCATCGAGGCCGCCGAGGTGCGCGAGGGTGACCCGTCGCCCGACGGCGCCGGCCCGCTGGTCTCCGCGCGCGGCATCGAGGTCGGCCATATCTTCCAGCTCGGCCGCAAATACACCGATGCCTTCACCGTCGACGTCCTCGGCGAAGACGGCAAGCCGGTGCGACTCATCATGGGCTCCTACGGCCTCGGGGTGTCGCGGCTGGTGGCCGTCGTCGCCGAGCAGCAGCACGACGAACTGGGCTTGCGCTGGCCGGCGTCGATCGCGCCGTTCGACGTCCACCTGGTGATCGCCAACAAGGACGCCGAGGCCCGCGCCGGTGCTACCAGGCTGGCCGGCGACCTGGACCGGCTGGGGCTCGAGGTGCTGCTCGACGACCGCACCGCCTCGCCCGGCGTCAAGTTCAAGGACGCCGAGCTGCTGGGCATGCCGTGGATCGTCGTGGTGGGCCGCGGCTGGGCCGACGGCCTAGTCGAGCTGCGCGACCGCTTCGGCGGACAGACCCGCGAGCTGGCCGCCGGCACCTCGCTGGCCACCGACATCGTGGCGGCTCTGCAGGGCTAGCCGCTCACCCCGCTATTCGTTACCGCCCGGGAAACTCGTCGTGATGGGCCACGCGTTCAGTACCCGGTTCCACCGGGCGGCCAAGACCGTGCCCTGCGACAGGGCGGTCGCGGCGAACGCGCGGTCGTCGGCCGTCTCGGCGTGCTCGATGACGGCGCGCCAAGCCGTCTGGCCGTCGCTTTCCATCCGCACGGCCAGCCGTGCCGCATCCGCCGGGCTGCCCACCAGCATCGGTAGCTGGTAGCCGGGCGCGGCGACCGGGGCGGTGACCTTGCGGGCGCTCAGCATGGCGATGACGTCGTCGCGGCGCTGGCGGTGCTGCAGCAGCGCCTCCACCACCAGGTTGTTGACCCCGGGCGGCGACAGCGCGGACACGATGCCGTAGCCGTAAATCGTCGAGTGTTCGACGGACAGCGCGTCGCACAGCGCCGCGTTGTCGGCGTCCTTGCCGGAGCTCATGGCGTCGGCCCCGCGGGCACCAGGGCTACCAGGTACGACGCCGTGCAGGAAGCGGCGATGGAGCCGAGCAACCCGGCCCGGTAGCCCGATGACGACGCCACCAACCGGCTGGCGCTCTCGGCCGACGCGCGCAGCGAGTTGACCACATCGGCCAGCGGGGGCGGCGGTGGCGGCGGCGCGCCGTGCTCGGCGGGAGCGGGGCTGGGCGTTTCGCTCGAGGAGGACGAGAGCTTGCCGGCCGCCCGGGCGATTTCGGTGGACAGCGCCCGCGCATGCGCGGCGCGCTGGGTGGCGACGACGGTCAGCGCGGCGGCGATCTGCGGCGGGTTGCCGACGGCCGCCGCGGCGGCAGTCGCAAGCGCGCTGTCGCGGCGGGCCTGGTCCAGCGGCCCGAGCAACTCCTCGACGGCGGGGGGCTTGGGCGGGGACTCGCCACAGGCGGACGCGGCCACCCCGAGCGCGGCGATTGCCGCGCCGCCGGCGAGCACACCCCGCCGGTTGGTGACGGGTACGGGCACAGAAACATCCTGCCATTGCCGCGGGGGCGGCCACGCCGAGAGGACCTTGACTGACCCACTACCTGACCCACTACCTGACCATGCGATCCACCCCGTCATGGGCGATTCCTGGCGTATCGTTGATAGCTGGTTCTGGTGGAACGCCCATCGTTTCGCCGGGACACCGGAAGCCGCCCCGGGCGGCTGAGAGGCGGCGGTATCCGCCAGATGACCGGACAACTCAAGATGAGGAGCTCGCCGTGACCACCGGGCTACCTTCGCAGACGCAGGTGATCGAGCTACTCGGTGAAGAGTTCGCGCGCGCCGGCTATGAGATCGAAGACGTGGTCATCGACAGTCGGGCGCACCCGCCGCGGATCGGTGTGATCGCCGACGGTGACACCCCGCTCGACTTGGACACCATCGCCGCGTTGTCGCGCTCGGCGTCGGCTTTGCTGGACGCCTCGGACCTTCTCGACGGCATCCGCGAGCGCTACGTCTTGGAGGTCAGCTCGCCGGGCGTGGACCGCCCCCTGACCAGCGCGAAGCACTTCCGCCGCGCGCGCGGGCGCAAGGTCGAACTGGCGCTGGCGGACGGATCGCGGTTGACCGGCCGCGTCGGCGAGACCCGCGACGAGACGGTCGCGTTGGTGGTCCGCGACGGCCGCGAATGGGCGGTGCGGCAGATCCCGCTCGCTGAGATCGTGAAAGCCGTTGTCCAAGTTGAGTTTTCGCAGCCACCCCAGGCGGAGTTGGAACTGGCGACTGGGGCCCTCACGGGGCAGGCCGACAGGACGGAGGCCGGAGCATGAATATCGACATGGCCGCGCTGCACGCGATCGAGGTGGATCGGGGGATCTCGGTCAACGAATTGCTCGAGACGATCAAATCCGCGCTGCTCACCGCCTACCGCCACACCCAGGGTCACCAGAACGACGCGCGCATCGAGATCGACCGCAAAACCGGTGTCGTCAAGGTGATCGCCCGCGAGCTCGACGAGGACGGCAACCTCATCAGCGAATGGGACGACACCCCGGAGGGCTTCGGCCGCATCGCCGCCACGACCGCACGCCAGGTGATGCTGCAGCGGTTCCGCGATGCCGAAAACGAGCGCACCTACGGCGAGTTCTCCACCCGCGAGGGCGAGATCGTCGCGGGGGTGATCCAACGCGACAGCCGCGCCAACGCCCGCGGCCTGGTCGTCGTCCGGATGGGCACCGAAACCAAGGCGTCCGAGGGCGTCATCCCGGCGGCCGAGCAGGTCCCCGGCGAGAGCTACGAGCACGGCAACCGGGTCCGCTGCTATGTCGTCGGCGTCACCCGAGGTGCCCGCGAGCCGCTGATCACGCTGTCGCGGACCCACCCCAACCTGGTGCGCAAGCTGTTCTCGCTGGAGGTCCCCGAGATCGCGGACGGATCGGTCGAGATCGTGGCGGTGGCCCGCGAGGCCGGTCACCGCTCCAAGATCGCGGTGGCCTCCCGCGTGCCGGGCCTGAACGCCAAGGGCGCCTGCATCGGCCCGATGGGGCAGCGGGTCCGCAACGTGATGAGCGAGCTCTCCGGCGAGAAGATCGACATCATCGACTACGACGAGGATCCGGCCCGCTTCGTGGCCAACGCGTTGTCGCCGGCCAAGGTGGTCTCCGTCTCGGTGATCGACCAGAGCGCCCGCGCCGCCCGGGTGGTGGTCCCGGACTTCCAGTTGTCGCTGGCCATCGGCAAGGAGGGCCAGAACGCGCGGTTGGCCGCCCGGCTGACCGGGTGGCGCATCGACATCCGCGGCGATTCGCCGGGAAGTTCCGAGGGGCACGCGGAGAACCAGGCCGAACACGGCGCCGGCCATCCGGTGGCACACGACCGCTGACCTGTAACCGCCCCGGCGCGGGCGGTTCTGACCATTGATCCGGTGACGCTAGACTGAGCCGTGATCCAGCGCGAGCCTTCGGAGTCCGCGCGCGGACGGCCGGGTGGACCGGTGCGGACGTGTGTCGGGTGCCGAAAGCGAGAGCTGGCCGTCGAACTGCTTCGAGTGGTCGCCGTGTCGGCCGGGAACGGCGAATACGCCGTGATCGTTGACACGGGGAGTAGCCTGCCGGGGCGGGGTGCATGGCTGCATCCCGTACCGCAGTGCGTCCAGCAGGCGATTCGGCGGCGGGCTTTCACCAAAGCGTTGCGCATCGCCGGTTCACCGGACACGACCGCGGTGGTCGAGCACATAGCGACGCTTAATGCGCCCGGCTCACCCGGCACCAACAGAAGAGGCAGCAAAGAACATGAGCACACCGTGAAGTCCCGATGACAATGCGTCATAGCTAAACCCGAGGCGCGGCCGCCCCACGACTGTCGCCTCATAGACAGGAGAAGTAGTGGCAGGTAAGGCCCGCGTACACGAGTTGGCTAAGGAACTCGGTGTCACCAGCAAGGAAGTCCTCGCCCGGCTGAATGAACAGGGCGAATTCGTCAAATCCGCATCGTCGACCGTAGAGGCGCCGGTCGCTCGCCGGCTGCGCGAGTCGTTCGGCGGCGGCAAACCCGCCGCGGAAAAGGCGCCAGCGAAGGCCGCCAAGGCCCCCGCCAAGGCCTCCGACCAGGCATTGGACCAGGCCCTCGACCAGGCGATAGACAAGTCCGCGGGCAACGGCGAAGCCACCGCGGCCCCCGCCCGGCCCGCCGCCAAGGCGTCCCCGGCCGCGGCGGCCGAGGCGACCGCGCCACCCGCGCCGCCGTCGGGCCAGCCGAAAGCGCCGGCCCCCGGCCAGCCGGCCCCCCCGCCAGGGATGACGCCGGGACCGCGTCCCGGTCCGGCGCCGAAGCCGGGCGTGCGCACCCCACGCGTCGGCAACAACCCGTTCTCGTCGGCGCAACCCGTCGACCGTCCCATCCCACGTCCCATGGCGCCCCGTCCCGGCGCGGCCCGGCCCGGGGCACCGCGCCCCGGTGCGTCGCCGGGCAGCATGCCGCCGCGTCCCGGCGGTGCCGGTGCGCAGGGCCGTCCGGCGCGCGCCGGTGGGCCGCGGCCCGGCGGCGGCCGGCCCGGTGGGCCCGGTGGCGGCCGCGACGCCGGTGGCGGTAACTACCGCGGCGGCGGGGGCGGCGTGGGTGCCGCACCCGGCGGCGGCGGCGGTTTTCGGGGCCGTCCCGGTGGCGGCGGCGGCCGTCCCGGACAGCGCGGCGGCGCGGCCGGCGCGTTCGGCCGTCCCGGCGGCGCGCCCCGGCGTGGCCGCAAGTCCAAGCGGGCGAAGCGCGCCGAGTACGAGAACATGCAGGCGCCCGTCGTCGGCGGCGTGCGGTTGCCGCACGGCAACGGCGAGACGATCCGGTTGGCCCGCGGGGCCTCCCTGTCCGACTTCGCCGAGAAGATCGACGCCAACCCGGCCGCACTGGTGCAGGCGCTGTTCAACCTCGGCGAGATGGTGACGGCCACCCAGTCGGTGGGCGACGAGACGCTCGAGCTGCTGGGCAGCGAGATGAACTACGTCGTCCAGGTCGTCAGCCCCGAGGACGAAGACCGCGAGCTGCTGGAGTCGTTCGACCTGACCTACGGCGAGGACGAAGGCACCGAGGAAGACCTGCAGACACGTCCGCCGGTGGTGACCGTGATGGGTCACGTCGACCACGGTAAAACCCGGCTGCTGGACACGATCCGAAATGCCAGCGTCCGCGAGGCGGAGGCGGGTGGCATCACCCAGCACATCGGCGCCTACCAGGTTTCCGTCGACCTCGACGGCGCCGAGCGGCTGATCACCTTCATCGACACCCCGGGTCACGAGGCGTTCACCGCCATGCGTGCCCGCGGCGCCAAGGCCACCGACATCGCGATCCTGGTGGTCGCCGCCGACGACGGCGTGATGCCGCAGACGGTGGAGGCCATCAACCACGCGCAGGCCGCCGACGTGCCGATCGTGGTGGCGGTCAACAAGATCGACAAGGAGGGCGCCGATCCCGCCAAGATTCGCGGGCAGCTCACCGAATTCGGTTTGGTGCCAGAGGAATTCGGCGGCGACACGATGTTCGTGGACATCTCGGCGAAGGTGGGCACCAACATCGAGGCGCTGGAGGAGGCGGTGCTGCTGACCGCAGACGCCGCCCTGGACCTGCGGGCCAACCCCGACATGGAGGCCCAGGGTGTGGCGATCGAGGCGCACCTGGACCGCGGCCGCGGGCCGGTGGCCACCGTGCTGGTGCAGCGCGGCACGCTGCGCGTCGGCGACTCGGTGGTGGCGGGCGACGCCTACGGGCGGGTCCGCCGCATGGTCGACGAGCACGGCGAGGACGTCGAGGAGGCGCTGCCGTCGCGGCCGGTGCAGGTCATCGGCTTCACGTCGGTGCCCGGCGCCGGCGACAACTTCCTGGTCGTCGACGAGGACCGCATCGCACGCCAGATCGCCGACAGGCGCAGCGCCCGCAAGCGCAACGCCCTGGCGGCTCGGTCGCGCAAGCGGATCAGCCTGGAGGACCTGGACTCGGCGCTGAAGGAAACCAGCCAGCTGAACCTGATCCTCAAGGGCGACAACGCCGGTACCGTCGAGGCGCTGGAGGAGGCCCTGATGGGCATCCAGGTCGAC